>JBBQPX010000078.1:0-9967 GCA_038216775.1 Chitinophagales bacterium | reverse complement strand
CGCCCTTTTGCTCACACCAAAGCTCGCCGCCACGTCTGGATAATTGCAAAGCCTTCATTTCATTTTTGCGAAGCTTTTCTGCCCAAAAAGGAATTAATTGTGAATGTGCCGAACCCGTTACAGGGTCTTCTGGAACACCACAATTAGGCCCAAAAAAACGGGACACAAAATCACAGTTGCTGCCCGGTGCTGTCACGATTATACCTATAACATCAATTTTATTCAACAGGCTAAAATCCGGGCTTATAGCAATTACATCCTTTTCAGTTTCCAGTTCAACAATATAATCTCTGCTTTTATAAACCCCCAAATGTTCCGTAATACCCAAGCCTTTCATCAGTTCTTCTGGATAATCTGCAAGCCTTTCCGGTTTCCAGGAAGGGAAGTCCAAAGCGATATACTCTCCTTCACGATGCACTTTCAGCGGGCCGCTCTGCGAATAGAAAGTGATTGTATCCTGTTGATATTCCAGCAAATTAAACAGTACAAATGCAGCAGCAAGTGTTGCATGGCCGCAAAGGTCAATCTCCAGCTCTGGCGTAAACCACCTGATATGAAAACCATCCTCTTTTGGTACAAAAAAAACAGTTTCGGCGAGGTTATTTTCATCAGCAATCTGTTGCATCAGTACTTTGTCCAACCATTCCTCCAACGGAATTACCGCTGCGGGATTACCAGCAAAAAGTTTGTTGGCAAAAGCATCAATCTGGTAAATCGTTAATTTCATTTTTATTGTTTTTTGAATAAATTAATGGCAATGAAAGTTTGTATTTAACAGCCAGCAGTCTGATAACCAATATTAGTAAAATACAAATGATCTTCGCTACGTCATTATTCAGTGGAGTTTGTTTTAGCAGGTAATAAATAAGTCCGCCGATGATACTTGCCAAAGCATAAATCTCTTTCCTGAAAATCAAGGGAACATTATTTAACAGCACATCTCTTATTACGCCGCCAAAGCTTGCCGTAATTGTACCTAAAGCAATGCAAATACCTACGCTAAAATGCAGTTCCATTCCTTTTTCAATACCAATAATGGTGAACAGCCCAAGGCCAAGCGCATCAAATAAAAATAAAGTGGCGTTTATTTTTTTAAGCCATTGGCTGAAGAACATGCTGCCAATAGCGCCGATAAAAATAACAACGGTGGCGGTTTCATCTCTAAGCCAACCAACGGGCAGGTTGCCAATCATAATATCACGCAGCGTACCTCCGCCAATAGCTGTAACAAAAGAAATTATGAGAACGCCAAACGGGTCAAGCTTTTTCTCCATAGCAAAAAAAGCACCCGATACCGCAAAGGAGAAAGTACCCAGAATATCTATTACATGTAAAAAGCCAAGATCCATTTTATTGGTTAATAATGATCAGTCTGAACAATTACTCACTCATCATATCTTTTATTACAGCAACTACATCTTCGGTATTTGGTTTGCTGAAATAGTCGCCATCGCTACCATAAGATGGACGATGGGCTTTTGCAGTTATTGTTCTTGGTGAAACATCCAGATATTTATAACCGCCCTGCTCTTCCATCACTTTATTAAACATATACGAAGCGGCTCCGCCCGGCACATCTTCATCAATAAAAACAATGCGGTTTGTTTTTTTAAGTGATTCTACAATCTGGTGATTAATATCAAAAGGCAATAAAGTTTGCACATCTACCACTTCGCAATTGATGCCCATTTTATCGAGTGTTGCAGTTGCTTCAAGTACAATTCGCAAAGTGCTTCCGTAAGTAACTATAGTAACATCTTCGCCTTCTTTTACCACTTCCGGAATACCTAACGGCACTGTGTAGGCCATTAAATTAGCCGGTAGTTTTTCCTTCAGGCGATAGCCATTTAAACATTCTATTACAATACCGGGGTCGTTTGCCTGCAGCAGCGTGTTGTACATGCCCGCTGCCTGCACCATATTGCGTGGTACGCAAACATACATTCCCCGCAGGGCATTAATAACCACGCCCATTGGCGAGCCGCTGTGCCAGATACCTTCCAGCCTGTGACCACGGGTTCTTACTATCAACGGACAACTTTGTTGCCCTGCCGTGCGGAAATGCGTAGTACAAACATCATCACTTAATGGCTGCAATCCGTATAATAAATAATCTAAGTATTGTATTTCAGCAATCGGGCGCAAACCTCTTAAAGATAAACCTATACCCTGCCCCATTATCGTTAATTCTCTGATGCCGGTATCAAAAATTCTTTCTTTACCATGCTTTTGTTGTAGCCCGCTGAATCCTTGGTTTACATCACCAATCTGTCCCAGGTCTTCACCAAAGGCAACAACTTTATTATTAGTTGTAAACAGTTCGTCAAAATATTTATTCAATACCTCGAAACCATTTATCATAGGTGAGTCATCGTGGTAAAAAGGATTAATAACCGGCACTTTTAGTGCTGATTTTGGACCTTCGTTATATAAATAAGTGTTGTAAAGATGTTCATTTTCTTTCTTCAATGTACTATAAAACCTTTGTACCGATGCGATGTTTGCATCAGCAGCAGCAATATCAATAACCGTTGCCAGCGTTTTCATAACATCCCTGCGCATTGGTTCCCTGCTGGTGCGTAATTCGTCTGATAATTTTTGAACTTCCGTATTTGCTGATGCAATCGGCTTTAAAAGCTCAACAACTTCTGCAACCTGTTCTTTAATCGGTTCAATATATTTCGCCCATGCTCTTTGTTTACTTTCCCGCACATGCACAACAGCATTTTGTTCTATAACAGAAAGTTCCTCATTGTCGGCAAGCGAATTGGCAATAATCCATTCACGCATTTGCTTTAAACTATCCCACTCCTTTTCCCACTCCAAACGCTCGGCTGTTTTATACCTTTCGTGACTACCAGATGTAGAATGCCCCTGTGGCTGCGTTATTTCTTCCACATGAAAAAGTGCAGGTGTATGGGTATCCCTTATTTTTTGAATAGCTGTTTCCAACACTTCACACATGCCGGCATAGTCCCAACCCTTTAGTTTATAAATATCAATACCGTTAGTATCGTCTTTTTTCTGCAATCCTTTTAAGGCTTCAGAAATTGAACCCTTAGTTGTCTGGTATTTTTTAGGTACCGAAATACCGTAACCATCATCCCAAACAAAAACGGCCAAGGGCACCTGCAAAACACCGGCTGCATTAATGGTTTCCCAAAAATGGCCTTCGCTGGTTGATGCATCTCCAATAGTGCAAAAACAAACCTCGTTGCCATTATTACTAAGATTTTTGAGGCCGTGTGTTTGTTGTATATTTCTAAAAGCTTTGGAGGCAAAAGCTAGTCCGAGTGCACGTGGCATTTGCCCAGCAGTGGGCGCTATATCGCTGCTTGTATTTTTAGTTTCTACCAGGTTTAACCAATCTCCATTCGCATCAACCGTAGCTGTTGCAAAATGTGCGTTCATTTGGCGGCCTGCGCTAAAGGGGTCGTTTTGTACATTTGAGTCGGCATATAATTGCGAAAAAAACTGTTCTACCGTAGCAATACCGCTTGCAAACATGAGTGTTTGGTCACGATAGTAACCTGACCTAAAGTCGCCGGGTTTAAAAAACTTTGCAACGGCTACCTGCGCCACTTCCTTACCATCTCCAAAAATCCCAAATTTAGCCTTGCCGGTAAGTACTTCCTTTCTACCTAATAAACTTGCTTCCCTGCTTTCGCAGGCATATTGATAGTCTTTAAGCACCTCATTTTTGAAGTTTTCAAAACTTAATTCTTCCAGTAAAGCAGCTTCGTTGTTATTGTTTGTATCCATAGAAATATCAATCTACGGCAAAAATATAAATTATGGAACAGCTTTGTTAAAAATCTCCTAACAGCTTAACAATTTTGAAGGGATTAAATCGTTTTATTATCTTTGGATAAGTATTTTCATATTTAAATTTTTTGCATGAAAAAATTAGTGCTTTTATTAACAGTTGCGGGTTTTATTTCAGTTGCCTCTGCGCAAACTGCCACTGCAGTTACTACCAACGTAGCTACTAATGTTACTACTATTGCACAGGCTGATGAAATGCTTACGCTGAAGGAAACAGAATATGATTTTGGTAAAATACCGCAAGGTAAGCCCGTTACGCACATTTTTGAAGTAACTAACAATAGCAAGGTTCCATTAAATATTTCAAACATTCATGCTAGTTGTGGCTGTACTACGCCAGAATGGGATAAAGATAAAACGGTAGCTCCCGGAGCAAAAACAAATATTACCGTTGGATACAATGCTGCAGCAGAAGGTGCATTCACAAAATTTATTACCGTTACTTATAACGATTCTCAATCTAAGCAATTAACTATTAAGGGAGAAGTTTGGAAAACACCAGGCAGTTCAGCTCCAGAAAATAAAGGATTAAACGATTTGAAAAATTAAAACAACAACTAAACATTTACAAAAAAATCATTATGAAAAAATTATTACTGACATTAACTGCATTTACATTTTCAGCTATGTTATTTGCACAAAAAACTGCTGCTGATGTAGCTAAATTTACTTCAGAAACAATTGATTTAGGTAAAATTAAACAGGGAATACCTGCAGTTGCAACTTTTGTTGTTACCAACGTAGGTAAAGAGCCATTAATTATTGAACAGGCTAACCCAACTTGCGGTTGTACCATGGGAGATTATACAAAATCGCCTATTGCCCCAGGCAAAACAGGCACTATTACTGCAACTTATAATGCAGCAGCAGCAAGCCATTTTGATAAGCACCTTACTGTAAAATTTGCAGGCATAGACGAAATGAAAAGCATAACTATTACAGGAGATGTTTTAGCTGCTGACGAATTTGACAAGTGGACAGCTGAAAACGATGCAAAAAAGAAAGCTGAAGTAGCTCCTGTACCTGTTAAATCAGCAACCGGTGCAAGAACGAAAGGCACTTCAAAAAATTAATACCAATAAACTTCTAATACAAAGCCTCTGCCCTATTGCAGAGGCTTTTTTATGCCCAATTGATTCGCTCATTGTAGAAGGGCTAACAAAAAAGTAGCTTAACACAGATATTGCTGTTAAAATCTGCCGAGGCTTCCGAATCCTGAATAGCTAAACATTTCACCAAATTCTTTGAATTCGAAATAGTTCACTCTTCTTGCATCTAAAAAAAAACCTGATACCCTTACCTGTTTTGTGTTTTAAACCTTCATTACGATTTAACCAGCAACATTTAGGTTTAAAATAAACCAACAGCCTTTTATTAATTTGTAAAAAATAAAATAATCTAAGCGCTTTTACATACTAAAGTTGAAATGTATCCGTTTGTATAAATAGCCGTACAGAACTCTATGAAAACTAAAACTATTCTTATGATGAAAGGTAAACACCGTCCAGTGAAACCTTATTTTTTTATATCGTGTTTTTCCAGTTTTAAATTTGAAGAAACACTTGCCTTACACAAAATACTACATACTTTTTATTGAAAGTTACTTACTAAGCAGAGCTAACCCTAACACTGTTTTGCAAATAATTACGTCTTATTGCAATCTATATCTCAAAAGTTGTGTGCTAACAAACTAAAGATTTTTGTTTTTATGGATTGTTTGGATAACAATACGACCCCTTTTTCTAAAGGGGTCTTTTTTTTGCCCCAACTATTAGGTGGGTCAATTAATATTTAAACAAATTATCACAATATCTGTTTGTAGGATATACTGTTTTATTATATTTACAAAAAATTAAATTATGGCTATTACAATTGGACAAGCGGCACCACAATTTTCTTTATACGATTCAGAAAAAAACAAAGTAAGTCTTTCTGACTTTGCTGGAAAAAGCGTTTTATTGCTGTTTTTTCCGCAATCTTTTACAGGTGTTTGCACTAAGGAATTATGCGGCGTTAGGGATGATATAAGCCGCTACAGTAACACAAAAGCAGAGGTTATTGGTATTTCTGTTGATTCGGTTTTTACTTTAGGCAAATTTAAGGAAGAGCAACAATACAATTTTCCTTTACTAAGCGATTTTAATAAAGAAGTTTCAACTTTATATGATACAATTTATACAGATTGGATATTGGATATGAAGGGTGTTAGTAAAAGATCAGCATTTATTATTGACAAGGAAGGAATAGTTTCTTACGCTGAAGTTTTAGAAAGTGCTGGTGATGTGCCCAATTTTGAAGCTATTAATAAGAAATTAGAAGATTTGTCTATATAAATTCACATTTTATACACAAATACAATAAAATAAATTTTGTTATTGTACGTATTTATTTTAAATTTATCATAGACTAGTTAAGTATCAATTGTTGGTGATTAAACTATTTTACATAATTTTACATGGTTGAATAAAATTTTATACATACTAATTCTACTTATTGGAATAAACTTTACATCTTTTGCTCAAAATACAAACCCTGCACAGGGTGATGCCATTGCAAAACTTATAAAGCCTTATCCAATTCCTGCTACTACAGCTATCAATTTTGATTTTCTGTATGGTTACGATAAATCTTTTTCTCTACAGATATATAATTTTATGGGGAAAAAAATCGTAGAAGTTACCACCATGTCACCGCATATAACCATGTCTTTAGAAGAATTTTACCGTGGTATTTATGTTTATCAACTCCGTGATAAAGAAGGTAAAATTATAGAATCCGGCAAATTTCAGGTAGCGAAATAATTTTCGCTTTTATTACATCACCTGCACTATTAAAAACTTAAGATAATGCGTATTTTCCTGTCCGCGTATTACAGGATGATCAGCCGATTGCGAGTTAAAAACAACCTGCCTTATTTTTCTTTTAGCATCATTTGCCGCCATTTGTATTATATCTAAAAATAATTCAGGCTGCACCAGATTTGTACAACTTGAGGTTACTAAAAAACCGCCCGGTTTAACCAATTTCATTCCACGCAAATTTATCTCTTTGTAGCCTGCAACAGCTTTATCAATAGTTGCCCTGCTCTTTGTAAACGAAGGCGGGTCAAGCATTACAACATCCCATTGCTTTCCTTCCTTACTCCATTCTTTTAATACATCAAAGGCGTTAACGCATTCAAATCTGCATATACTTTCCAGCCCGTTAAGTGCAGCATTTTTATTGCACATCTCAATAGCCGGTTGAGAAATATCCAACCCTAAAACAGATTTGGCGCCGTAATGTGCAGCAGTAATTTCAAAAGAACCTGTGTAACAAAATGCCCCAAGTACATCCGCATCTTTTACAATTTGCTGAATGGCCCTGCGGTTGTCTTGTTGGTCTAAAAAGAAACCGGTTTTTTGGCCATTGGCAATATCAACATGTAATTTTATACCATTTTCGTTAATGATAATATTTGTATCAAAAGGCTCCGATAAAAACCCTTTTACTTGCTCCATGCCTTCAAGCTCTCTTACGGACACATCGTTACGTTCATAAATTCCTTTGGGTGTAAAAATTGTTTGTAAAGCTTTTACAATGGCAGGCTTCCAAACATCAATACCCAATGCCAGTGTTTGTATAACAAAGTAATCGTTGAATTTATCAATTATAAGTTGCGGTAAATCATCAGCCTCACCAAAAATTAAACGGCAGTTTTCGCTGTAACCAATTCTTTGGCGGTAAGCCCAGGCCTTTCTTATTCGGTTTTCAAAAAACTGCTCGTCAATCACTTCGTCCTTATCCCGGGTAAGCAACCTAACCATTATTTGCGATTGTGGGTTGATATAGCCCCTTCCCATAAATTTTTTATCGTGTGTGTACACATTTACGACTTCACCTGGTTTTGCAGCCGCATCGAGGGCTTTGCCTGTATTAACCTCATTACCAAAAATCCACGGATGGCCCAATTCCACCCTTCGGCTTATCTTTTTGTTCAAAAAAATGCTTTTCATAAGGTAAAGGTAATACCATCTTGCGCTATACCGCCTTTATAACACGAAAATATGCAGATAGCTTACCTCTTTACAGCAAATTAAAGCCATCGGCATCACGTCCTTGTCATACCAAGTGAGATAAAGGCATCTTATTCGCAAATAATTGCCATTTTGACGGCAAAATAGGCATTGGCAAAATCTTTGACTGTTGTACCTTCGCAGCCCAAAAGCTATCATATTACTGGTTAATTAATCATGTTATTGAAGCGAGGCCTGTATTTGGAAAATATTTTATAACCGCATTTATAATAATTATTATGGCAGAAAAAGACAACGTTTTACCAGACAACGAAGAAATGAATATTAATGCCGATGCTGATGTACCGGGCAGCACGCTTTTAAGCGATGCCGAAGGCGAGGATGAATTAGAAAAATTGAGGAGTGAAGTAGATGAACAAAAGGACAAATACCTGCGTCTTTTTGCAGAGTTTGATAATTTTAAACGCCGTAGTGCAAAGGAGCGTATAGACCTGATACAAACTGCCGGCAAAGATGTAATTGTATCGCTTTTAGAAGTGATGGATGATTGTGACCGTGCGGAAAAGCAATTGAAAGAATCTAACGACATGGCCAGCTTAAAAGAAGGCATACAGTTAGTATTTAACAAATTAAGAAGCACTTTGCAGGCTAAAGGAGTAACAGCTATGGATTCTGTAAATGCCGATTTTGATGTAGAAAAGCATGAAGCTATCACAGAAATAGAAGTGCCGGAAAAGCAAAAAGGCAAAGTGGTTGACGTTGTTGAAAAAGGTTATTATCTCAATAACAAAATAATAAGATTTGCGAAGGTAGTAGTTGGCAAATAAAAGCCATCTAACTCCCTAAACGGAGAACTGGAGTAAGAAATTCAAAGCAGTTTTAAAAATAGCAGAAACAAAAAAATGTCAAAAAGAGATTTTTACGAAATACTGAGCGTATCCAAATCATCATCGCAGGATGAAATAAAGAAGGCATACCGCAAGGTTGCCATGCAATTTCACCCGGATAGAAACCCCGGAGATAAAACGGCTGAAGATAAGTTTAAAGAGGCTGCTGAAGCTTATGAAATTTTAAGCGATACTGATAAGCGTGCCCAATACGATAGATTTGGCCATCAGGCATTTAGCGGTGGCAGAGGCGGTGGCGGCGGTTTTAGTGGCGGCGGCGGAATGAATATGGATGATATTTTTAGCCAGTTTGGAGATATTTTTGGCGATGATAGTCCCTTTGGAAGTTTTTTTGGTGGAGGAAACGGCAGGCGCAGTTCTGGCGGAAGAAGCCGTGGCACACGTGGCAGCAACCTTAGGGTAAAAATAAAATTGAATTACGAGGAGATTGCAAAAGGTGCGCAAAAAACCATTAAGGTTAAAAAATATGTAGGTTGTGCAACCTGCAGTGGCAGTGGCGCAAAAGATAAAAACAGTGTACAAACTTGTAGCACATGCGGTGGTAGCGGACAAGTGAGAAGAGTGCAAAATACTTTTTTAGGCCAGATGCAAACCGTTACAACCTGCCCAACCTGTAATGGAGAAGGGAGTACCGTTACGCAGAAATGCGCAGCTTGTAAAGGCGATGGCAGAGTTTATGGAGAAGAAACAGTTACTATAGATATACCCGCAGGGGTGCAGGAAGGGATGCAATTAAGTTTGAGCGGAAAAGGAAATGCTGGCGAACGTGGCGGCTCTCCCGGCGATTTAATTGTTTTGATTGAAGAGGAAGCACATCCACAATTACACAGAGACGGTTTAAATGTTGCTTTTGATCTACACATTTCAATACCAGATGCCGTTTTTGGCACCCAAATAGAAGTGCCTACCATTGATGGAAGAGCAAAAATTAAAATACCGCCGGGCACACAAAGCGGTAAAATTTTCAGACTTAAAGGCAAAGGCTTCCCTAACGTAAACAGCTACGAAAAAGGCGATCAGCTTATACAAATAAATGTATGGACCCCGCAAAATGTATCTGGCACTGAAAAAGATATGTTGGAGAAATTACAGGAATCTGAAAACTTTAAACCAAAACCTGATAAAAACGATAAGTCGTTTTTTGATAAGGTAAGAGAAATGTTTTCTTAATTGCGTTTGTTTTTTTTCTTTTTCGGGGGATTGTAAATGTCAATTGCT
>JBBQPX010000077.1:0-10027 GCA_038216775.1 Chitinophagales bacterium | reverse complement strand
CATTATTTAAAGAATATCCTGTAACGCAATCTATGCATCGAACCTTTGGGGAATTGCTGTTGAATAACGAAGAAAACAAGAATGGCTTTAATAAAGGTTGGTTATATGGAAAGTGGATGCGGAATGAGAAGGAAGATGCTTCCGATAAAAAACTGAATAATATCTCTGATAAAATTAAGACTGCATTAGAAAAGCAACCCACAACTATCTTAAAAGCGAAAGCGGTTGAAGAAGTGGTTTGTTTGGAGGTTGATAAAAAGCAACAAGAAGATTATGTACTTACCCACAATTTTGAAAAAGTAGAAACGGCTGATGAATTTAGTGGCACCTGGCGTGATTTTGATGGCGAAGATGAACTGGAAAGTCACCAGGATGCATTGGATGAACTTAACATGAAATTTACTGTGCGGGTAGATGATGTGGCCCGTTCTGTTTACCAGGCTGATTTTACAGAGAATACAACGATCTCTGAATCTGCTGAAGTGGATGAAAAAGGATTGCATATAAAATATGATGAGTGGGATTATTCGAAACGGATTTATAAACATAAATTCTGCAAATTGTATCCAAAACTTCAGCTTAAAACGGATACAGACTATTATAAGCAAACGATACAAGATCATCAATCGGTTTTAACTGGCTTGCGCAAAATGCTTACCAACGTAAACAATAGAATGCAGCAACAGCGCAGGCAATTGCAAGGTGAAGCTTTCGATATAGATGCTGCAACGGATATGCTCACGGATATTCTGTCAGGCCATACGCCTTCAGAAAATATCTATTTATCAAACCGTAAAAAAGAGAAAGATCTGTCAATTCTTTTATTGCTTGATATCAGTCTCTCAAGCGATGGCTATGCTGCCGGTAACCGGGTAATTGATGTAGAAAAGCAGGTATCTATTTTATTTGGAGAGATACTGCAGGAATTTAATATTGATTTTTCGATCAACTGTTTTTATTCTAAAACAAGGAACTACTCCACCTTTCTCACACTTAAAGGATTTGATGAAGATTGGAATAAGGCAAAGTATCGTGTTGGTGCAATAGAACCGCAAGGCTATACCCGTATAGGTGCCGCTTTAAGACATGCCGGTGCATTACTGGACAAAAGAAAAGAAAAAAACAAATGGGTTATTTTAATTTCTGATGGAAAGCCAAATGATTTTGATCGCTACGAAGGCAAGTATGGAATAAACGATGTAAAGCAGGCATTACGAGAATTAAATGAGCGGCAAATTAATTCCTATGCATTGGCTATTGAGGCACAGGCAAAATATTATTTGCCTCAGATGTTTGGTCAAAATCATTACCAGATTTTAACTACACCCGTGGAACTTTTGCAGTCAATGGTTAAATTATATGAAAAAATAAAGTATTAATAGATTAAATAACTACCTGCCCGGTACGGTTATTTATGAAGTTAGTCCCAGCTTTATTTTAAATGACATTTTACCCTCATTAATTGCTTCTTATTTGTAAGATGCAAGTTGACAGGTGATGATGGATATCTATAACCTTTAAAGATAAATGTATGCCACTGGATACTAAAACAAAAATTGGCTACGAGTAAATAATATAAAAAGACAAAAGTGTCCTTAAATAAGCCTACCTTTGTTTCACTAGTAATCTATGCTTATGATTTACAGCATAAATTGCTTTGAGTCTTATTTCAAAATGTTTAACAGCGCTTAATTATTCTTCTTTTTTTTATGAGTTATACCCCGCTTCATAAATTCCATATCCCGGTAATGGGCTTGGCCTATACCATTGATAGTCCTGTAAAAGTTGCCCGTTTTGGCATTGCATCAGTTATTTCAATTGTAGAAAACAGGTTGATTGAAATGATGAGAAAGCATTATTATCCAACTGTTAACAGAGCGTATTTTCCAATTACTACCCACGACGATGATTTTAGGGCTAAGCGTATTACTGATTACCTGAACCTCGTTCAGGAAATTGTTAATGCGCAGGTGGAAAAGCTAAAGCAGACTGCTTTTGAGACAGGATCTGAAATTGTAAAATATTTTGAGATGCTGCCGGAAGACAGTAAACTAAAGCAGTTTTATTTGAAGATGGTAAAAACGCAGAGTGAACAGGAGAAAGAAAAGATGCAGGATTATTTACGCACTCAGATTCGCTCAGGAAGTATTGATGTAAACATCATGACTAAAACTGACCGGGAGAATTATAATAAAGCAGGGAAATTAATTGAAGATGGATCGGATGCAGTTGCGGCACTCAGAGGTTATGATAGGAGCCAGTTAGAAAATTCATCTGTCATCTTTTCAGCAGGTACTAATTTACGGCTTTTTAATTATCTGGAGAACTGTAAATCACTTCAGGTGAATGAAGACGGAGAATTTACAAAGAAGATTGTAATTAAAGTTAGTGATTACCGCTCGGCATTGATACAAGGGAAATATCTTGCAAAAAAAGGAATTTGGGTAAGCGAATTCAGAATAGAATCGGGACTGAATTGCGGTGGGCATGCTTTTGCAACGGATGGTTATTTACTAGGTCCGATTATGGAAGAATTTAAGACCAAGAAAAAGGAATTAGTTGAAAGTCTCTTTGAGATTTTCAATAAAACGATGTTTCAAAAACTAAACAGGAAATTTAAATATCCGCCGCCAATAACATTATCTGTACAAGGAGGTATTGGAACGCATGAAGAAGATGAGTTGCTGCATAACTATTTTGAGATGAACAGCACAGGGTGGGGTACTCCTTTTTTAGTGGTGCCTGAAGCTACTACAGTTGATGATAAAACGCTGGAGCTTTTGTGTGCTGCAAAGAAAGAGGATGTAATCTTAAGCCGTACTTCACCATTCGGAATTCGTTTTCACTATTTGAAAGGCACTACTGCCGAAAAAGAAAAACTGGAGCGTATTGCAAAAGGAAGACCCGGAAGCCCTTGTACCGAGAAGCATCTGGCATTTAATACCGAATTTACCGAACAGCCTATTTGTACAGCATCACGCCAATATCAAAAACTGAAAATTGAACAATTACAATCTCTTGATCTGCCTGCAAAAGTCTATCAAAAACAATTGGGTGAGGTATTGGATAAGGAATGTTTATGTATAGGCCTAAGCAATTCGGCTGCCATAAATTATGCTGAAACTATGGTGAAGAATTTAAACGCTGTAACTATTTGCCCAGGTCCTAACATTGTAAATTTTTCCAGTGTAGTATCTCTTCAAACCATGGTTGACCATATTTATGGGCGAGAGAATATTTTGTGCAATTCAAACCGGCCAAATATGTTTATCACCGAGTTGCTGTTGTACATTAATTATCTGAAGGAAAAACTGGAAGAAATGTATGGTACTGATGAGTTGATTAAACAAAGAAAATATTTCACCGTTTTTTATAAGAATCTGATCAAAGGAATTTCCTATTATTATGAGCTATACCCACTAATCAATATCAATGAAAATCAATTCAATTTTGAATTGAAGAGTGCAGAATTAGAGCTTGAATTAATACTTTTTCAATATCCTTTTTTAGACGAATAAAAAACCGGCAGAAGATTTATTCACCGGTTTTTTATTTTTTCTTTTATCAGATTTAAAGTTTCTCAAATTTTGCCTGAAAGAAACGTAAGTATTTGGGTTCATAAACCATTTTCAATCCTTTTATTTTACTTCTGCTTTCATACACCCTGGCTGCCGATTCTGCAATCACATCCATATGTGCCTGCGTGTAAACCCGACGGGGAATTGTAAACCTCACGAGCTCCAGTTTAGGATAATAATTTTCGCCATTGGCTTTTCTGCCCGCTGATACCACTCCTCTTTCCATAGTCCTCACACCAGAGTCCAGATAGATTTCTGCAGCCAGTGTTTGGGCAGGATAATTATCTTGCGGTATATGAGACAAAAACTTTCTTGCATCCACAAAAATACCATGCCCGCCGATAGGCTTTACAATCGGGATACCATAATCAATCATTTTTTCTCCCAAATAAATTACCTGGCCAACTCTTGCACGGATATGTTCGTCGCTAACACTTTCGCCAATGCCAATAGCCATAGCTTCCATATCACGACCAGCCAAACCTCCATAAGTATGTAACCCTTCATAAACCACTACCATGTTGCGGGCTTCTTCAAAAATATCCCACTCATTAAGTGCAAGAAATCCGCCGATATTTACCAATGCATCTTTTTTGGCACTCATGGTAGCGCCATCAGTATAGGAATTTATCTCCTTAACAATTTCTTTCACTGATTTTTTTTCGTACCCTTTTTCTTTCTGCTGAATAAAATAAGCATTTTCTGCTACACGGGTCATATCATGAATGATACGGATTTTATGTCGTTTGCAATAAGACCGTAATTCCTTCAAATTTTTCATGCTGATGGGTTGTCCACCGGCCATGTTAACGCTGGTAGCAATGCTAACATAAGGAATTTTTGAAGCACCATGTTTTTTTACTAAACGATCCAGTTTATTAAGATCTACATTTCCCTTAAAGTCAAATTCGTTTTCGGGATCATGCGCTTCATCAATAATGATGTCTTCAAATTTACCACCAGCGAGCTCCTGGTGTAGTCTTGTAGTTGTAAAATACATATTGCCCGGAATGATATCTCCTTTTTTAATAAGGATCTTCGACAGGATATTTTCAGCTCCACGACCCTGGTGAGTTGGTATCAGATATTTGTATCCATACACATCTTTCACAACATCCTCCAGGTGATAGTAGTTTTTACTACCTGCATAAGATTCATCACCCATCATCATACCCGCCCATTGCCTGTCGCTCATGGCAGAGGTGCCACTGTCAGTAAGGAGATCTATATAAACATCTTCCGACCTTAAAAGAAATGTATTATAACCTGCTTCCCGCATGGCTTTTTTTCGTTGAGTGGCTGTTGTCATTTTTAACAGCTCCACCATTTTCATTTTATAGGGCTCTGCCCAGCTGCGTTTTATATTGTTCATTTTATTTGATTTAAATAATGGGTTTTAATTTAGCAGTAAAGTGGCGCAATGTTGCTGCCTCTTCAATTATTTGTAATCCTTTAATACGTTCTTTGTTTTTATACACTTCAATAATTACTTCGGCTACATAGTCAATATGGCTTTGTGTGTAAACACGTCTTGGAATGGCTAACCTTACTAATTCCATCTGTGCAGGAATTAGATTTTTGTCTTCATCATATTTACCAAACATTAGCGAACCAATTTCCACAGATCTTATTCCGCCTTCGGTATATAACGCACCTGCCAATGCCTGTGCAGGGTATTGAGCGCATGGAATATGCGGAAGCATTTCTTTAGCATCAATGTACACAGCATGCCCGCCAGCAGGTTGCATTACAGGAACTCCTGCAGCTATTAATTTATTGGTCAGGTATTCAATACTCCGGATGCGATAATGCAAATAATTTTCATCTAGTACTTCTTCTAATCCGATTGCGATAGCTTCTAAATCCCGCCCGGCAAGGCCTCCATAGGTAGGAAATCCTTCAGTAATAATGAGCAGATTTCTGCATTGTAAAGCGAGTTCTTCATCATGCATGGCCAGGAAACCGCCAATATTTGCAAACGCATCTTTTTTGGCGCTCATGGTGCAACCATCGGCATAAGAAAAAAGTTCATGAGCAATTTCCTTAACAGATTTATTAGCGTAACCGTCTTCACGTTGTTTGATGAACCAACTGTTTTCAGCAAAACGGCAGGCATCTATAAAAAGCGGAATATTGTTTTCTTCACAGATTTTTTTTACCGTTTTTATATTTTCCATGCTCACGGGTTGCCCTCCACCCGAATTATTAGTAACTGTAATTACGCAAAGCGGGATATTAGAAGCTCCTTTTTCAGCAATGAATTTTTTAAATGCTTCTGTATCCATATTTCCTTTGAAAGGTGCAGGAACACCAGTTAGTTTACCTTCTGCGCATAGCAAGTCAATACCCGCTGCTCCGGTAAACTCTATATTGGCCCGGGTTGTATCAAACAAAGTATTGCTTACAAAATATTTTCCTTTGCCTCCCAATGCGCTGAACAATATTTTCTCTGCTGCTCTGCCCTGGTGTGTGGGAATAACTAACGGCATACCGGTTAATTCCTGTATTGTTTTTTCAAAACGAAAAAAACTTGGGCTGCCGGCATAGGATTCATCGCCCTGCATAATGCCTGCCCATTGATTACTGCTCATTGCACTAGTGCCGCTGTCGGTTAGTAAATCAATTAAAACATCTTTGGAGTGGATATGAAAAAGATTGAAAAATGCTTTCTCAAGTATGTTTATTCTTTCTTCTTTAGTGTTGAAGTAGATGGGTTCAACGGATTTTATCCGGAACGGTTCTATGATTGTATGCATATCGATTTAAAAAAATAAAGTGAAAAATATAATTAGTCGTTTTTACAAATAAGTTCCTGTAATTAAGATGGACGGCTGATGATATTTTTCCAGAGTTGCATGTAGCAATTATTTTTTTAAATGTATAAACTATAACGAGAAATTCTGTTAGGGGTAATGGGATTACACAACTGCAGTTTGCTCAATAGCTTTATTGTTGAAAATTTCCGATCCATTGTAAGTCACTTCCCAGGTTACTGGTATGGCTTTTTTTAACATGCTACTGACTCCGCAATATTTTTCCTGTGAATCTGTTACTGCATTTAGTGCTGGTTCTTTTGAATTTTCATCTCCTTTAAAATTATATGTAATATGGATTGAAATATATTGTATTGGAGCCTGCTTACTTAGTTCTCCAGTTACAGTCATACTCAAATCGTCAACCTTATTATTTGATTTGCGAAGTAAAGCCACAATGTCCATTCCGGTACATCCCGAAAGTGCAGCCAGCACAAATGGTTTAGGTATTGGCGCCGCATCTTCTCCGCCCGATTTTTCAGGAGCATCCATAATAACGGTATGCCCGCCAATAAGTGCATTAAACTGCATCTTGCCCATCCATTGCGTTTCTATTTCATGATTTGCCATGTTATTATTTTTTATTTTTACAATAACACAAATCTAGTACGAGGAGGTCTTTTGCTTTGTAACTTAAATCACAAATCATCCGAAAGTTTACATGATATTCGTCATGTTTTATTATTAGTATTCTTTGTTATTAACAAAATAACTAAAAGCCTAAAGACTCCGGTAAAATAACCTTGCAATGGAAATTATTAATTCTTTCATCAACTAAAATCTGGCAGGCTAGTCTTGTGTTGGGCTGTAATTTACCAAGCCTGCCTAATGTAGTTAACTCATTTCTTTCATAGTCATCAGCAGCATATTGCTGGTTTAATATTTCTATCAGGCAAGTGCCACAACGACCCATTCCCCTGCAATCGCCAAAATCTTCTATGTATATCTTGTCAAAAATAAAATGCATTAAACTTCTGTATTCCCGCGGATAGGCCTCCAAAATATGTAGTTCATTATTATAATCAACAGTTATTTTGATAGTAGTTCTTTCTTTATTCACTTTCCCTTTATTTCAATGCTAGATAAAAAGTGAGTGCCGTTTTCTATATTTTTTGCTAATTTTCTGACAGTTGTTTTTTCAAAAGATTTTTTCATTGTATTTCTCAAAACAGCGTAAGTGTCGTGAAAAGCGCAACGATGATCAGTTGAGCATCGTCTTAATCCAAAACCACAAGCAGTAAATATTTGTAAACCATCAACGGCATTAACGATATTAATAATTGGAACATCCATCTGGTATTCCTCAATAAAAAAGCCACCATTTGGCCCCGTACGAGAAGTGATTATTTTATGTTTATTAAGTACCTGCAATGTTTTAGCAGTAAATGCTTCGGGTGCATCAATCTCTTTTGCAATTTGTTTTACATTTAATTTTACTTTTTCATCAGCTTTTGCTGCTAAAAATACAACGGCTCTTAATGCATACTGGCAAGCTTTTGAAATCATTATCTTAAATTATTTTGTCCGAATTTACAGAAAAAAGCAACTTTGTCATTTTTTTTTCTTTGATCCTATAATTGCTATTTTTTACAACGGAATGTGTTTTACACTTTTCATAATCCTTGCAATATTGTTAGCCCTCGTTTTTGCAGTTGTGGCTATGTCTCCGGAAAATAGTTCATCAACTGTCTCTTCAAAAAGTATAAGCCATTTATCAAAATGCTTTTTCTCTAATGGCAGGGGTAAATGTTTAGCCATGGGGTCGTTTAAATACTTTTTTGAATACAATAAAATACTGCTCCAAAAGTTACACATGGTTTGCAGGTGTTTATCCCAGTTATCTTTTATAATGGAATTAAAAACGGGCGCAAGCAAATCATCATTATGCACTTTTGTATAAAACTGGTGAACGAGACTTGTTATATCCTCTTCCACTTCAATATCATGTTTTATCATATTTTTATCTGCTAACTTATACGATTGTTATGGTGCCTTTTTCTCTTATGGATATTAAACGACGCATAAAATTATCAGCCATAATAGAGGCCCTCCATTTGGCATCATCCGCCATAGTTCCTAAAAAATGAGTATCAATGGTTTCATTAAACAGTAATAGCCATCTTTCAAAATGTAGCGGAGTTAATACATCCATTTTCGCATGTTTGGAAAATGGATTACCTACATAGCCTTTTTCGCCAAAGAGTGCTGCGTTCCAAAAAAGGTACATTTTATCTAAATGTGGTTGCCAGTCTGCAGGAATATGTTTGAAAAAAATAGGAGATAACAGTTTATCCATTTTTACTTTATCGTAAAAATCATTTACCATTAACTTTATGTCATCCAAGCCTGTAATATCTTTTTTTGATTCCATTTTTTAAATTGAATAATTAGTAATTAAATAATAAACTGCCCAGCTAGCAAAGGCAATCAGTAGTACCCAAATCCAGGAAGGTACACTCTGCGGCGTTTCACTTCCATCAATAATAAATTTCTTTTGGTGTCCTTTGCCGTAAGCATTTATCATAACCGGTATTATACCATCTACAATATCATTTTCTTTTATACCTTCAATGGATACAGCAGGGCCATTGCGTACAATAAACGGAATTTTTCTTATGCCCTCTTTCCCAGTTACATCTTTACTTATAATAGTTAATAAGTGTTCTCCATCTGTTAACTTACGGGTATCCAGTTCAAAGTTTACTGGCGTGGCGAATGAGGCAATTGGTTGTTTCTCATTATCAATAAAAATACTAATGGTGCTTTTATCTTCCATATTCTGTGGTATTAAAAATGCTGTTTTTAATATGGTTAATATTTTTTTCTCCGGGCTTGTATAAATATCGAATGCTTAAATACAAACAAAATGTTGCAATAGTCATTACGATGGCAATGATCACAAAATCCCAATTACTTTCTGGTCCTGTGCCGTGGGTAATACCTCTAAATATTTTGGGCTGACTTTTTTCACAAAGCGGACAAGCCAAAGCCCATTGATAAATTATTATAAAGAGAATCAGCAGTAAATTCTTTTTCATTTTATTTATTTTCACTTTTGATAAAATCCATAATTTTCTGCACTTCTTCTACCGGTATTTGTCTGGCAGTATTTCCCCAACTACTCCGCTCATGATTGATGATGGCTGCAATTTCTTCAGGCTTTAAATTACTGTTAGTACCCACGGCAGGCATTACGCCATATTCTGGTCTTGCATCATAGCCTTTCATAATGATATTAATCATCATTTCCGGACTGTCGTTATTTACAACAGGGCTTCCTTTAAGCGGAGGAAATGCACCCTTTAATCCTTCGCCATTTTCCTGATGACAACTTTGACAATTAGCGGTGTACAACGCTACGCCATCTAAGCCCCCTTTGGCTGGAGCATTTGCTGCAGTTGTTTTTGGGGTTCGTTTGTATAAAAAGTCAGGCTCGGGTGTACCATCCGGAAGTTTAATTTGTTTTAATGACAGCAGGTAGGCTACTAAGTCCAGCGCATCCTTCGTTGCAACCACTTTTCCTTGTGCCGTATCAAAATATTTGTCTGGTACATTTACAACTAAATCATTTTTACCTAGCTGTTTTTTTACTTCAAACAAAAAACTATACGATGGCATGATGGATTGATGAACAAC
>JBBQPX010000076.1:0-10056 GCA_038216775.1 Chitinophagales bacterium | reverse complement strand
TTATACGGCAGATTAAACTCTTTACATTTTTCCATGACAATTTTGCTAATCGCCGGATAATGTACATGACTTACACGAGGAAAAAGATGATGCTCAATCTGGTAATTTAAACCCCCAACAAACCACGAAACAACTTTATTGCCCATCGCAAAATTCGCTGTTGTTTTTATTTGGTGTTCTGCCCAGGCTGTTTCAATATGTTTTGTAGCATCTAAAGGAACGTGCTCAAACTCTGTGTTTTCAACAACGTGTGCTAATTGGAAAACTAAAGAAAGAATTAAACCCATAGTTGCATTAAGTACCAGAAAGCCAACTACCCAAGGCAAAAATCCCCAAACCATAATTGGCAATACAATATAAAAAAACAGGTACAATACTTTTGTAGCCCAAAAAATCACATGATTCTTTGTGGACATTTTCCACGCTGCTGTGGTATAAATTTTACCGGAAAAATATTTTGTGAAATCCATTATAAAAATCCAGAAAATAGTTGATAGCGAATAAACAGGCAGCAGGTACAAATGCTGTATTTTATGTGCCGGCACCCATTTTTGAGATTCGCACTGGCGAATAACCGGGCTTTTTGCAATATCATCATCAATACCATCAACATTAGTATATGTGTGATGAATAATGTTATGCTTCTGCTTCCACATGTAAGAGCTTGCACCAAGTGCATTCAAACTCAAACCCAAAAAATCATTAAGTTTTGTATTGGTAGAATAACTACCGTGGTTAGCATCGTGCATTACACTAAACCCAATTGATGCGCCAGCAAGACCAAGTACCATGCATATTAATAATGCCTGCCAAGTTGCAAGCGCCGGACCTATAAAAATCAACATAGAATACATAGCAATAGCGGTACTAACCAGAATTACAGCTTTAATGTAAAGCCTCCAATCGCCTGTTTTTTTAATTTTATTTTGGGCAAAGTATTCATCAACTGATGCTTTCAGGCTTTGATAAAAATCGTTGTTTGTATTTGAAAAGGTAATTTTTGCCATATCAGATATTTGAAGGTTTTTATCTAGGTGCACTATGTGGCAACCTACTATTGAATTAAATTTAGATATTATTGGTTTTATCCTATTTTAACGCTCAAAGTTACGTTAAAATAGAGTAAAAAAAGGTTAAATTATACCCTAATTAAGTTTGAAAGGGGCGCACATTTCAAAAGATGGAATTACAACATCAAATTGCTTTTTGCTATTCATATTTTCCATTTGATAAGTTCCATACATTTTCCCTATCTCCGAGCGTAGATTGCAGCCGCTCACGTATTGGTAAGACTCTCCCGGACTTATCTGTGGCTGAACGCCAACAACACCTTCACCTTCAACCTCACGTAAACTTCCATTGCTATCATAAATATGCCAATGCCTGCGGAGAAGTTTTACGGCAAACAGATTATTATTCTCAATTGTTATCCGATAGGCAAACATGTATTCACCATTAACAGGATTACTGTATTCAGGCTGATAATATGTTTCCACACTAATGGTAATACCTTCTGATATTTTAGAAATCATGCTTGAAGTTTGATGTAAATTTAAGTTTAAAATACGCTATTTATAGTAAATTACGACAACCTTTAACTTTTAACAGCCAATTACCATGTCACAAAAAACACATCATTACAGCAATGGAGAAATTACCATTGCCTGGAAACCGGAGTTTTGTATTCATTCCGGTATTTGTGCACGTGGCTTAGGTGAAGTATTTGACCCCAAACGAAAACCCAGGATTGTAATGGATAACGCTGGAACCCAGCAGATTATTGAGCAGGTAAAAAAATGCCCGAGTGGTGCTTTGAGTATTTCAGATTCAAAAGAAAATGTTGAGTAGCACCTATACTTTTTTAGATAATTTATAGCCGTTCTTTAACAACCATTGCAATACTTTTTCCCGATTATCGCCCTGCACAATTATTTCGCCATCTTTAACCGAACCTCCGGTGCCGCAAAAAGACTTTAATTTTTTACCCAGTTCTTCCATATCCATTAAAGTGCCAATAAATCCTTCAACCAAGGTAACAGCTTTACCTGCCCGTTGTTTTTTATCTAATCTTATTTTTAATTTTTGTTGAGTTGGTTCGATTGTTTCCTGCGCAGTAGATTCTTCTTCAGGCAATTTAAAATCAGGGTCGGTTGAGTAAACCAATCCTCCAAATGAACTTATTTTTTTCTTCGACATAATTTTTAATTTCAGATAGTCACCGCTTTCAAACTTAAATCCAAACTCCTCGCCTGGTGTATCACAGCTCCGCTGGAAATATAATCTACACCTGTGGCTGCATAAGCCTCAATATTATTTATGTTGATTCCGCCACTGGCTTCTGTTTCATACTTACCATTAATAATTTTAAGTGCTTCGGTAATTTGTTCGGGTGTAAAATTATCCAGCATAATGCGGTTTACTTTACCGGTTGCCATTACTTTTTTTACATCCTCAATACTTCTTGTTTCCACTTCTATTTTTAAACCCGGCTTTTTTTCCTGCACATAAGCGTAAGCTTTTTCAATCGCTTTTTCTATGCCGCCACAATAATCAATATGATTGTCTTTAAGCATAATCATATCGTACAAGCCAAACCGGTGATTTACACCGCCGCCAATTTTAACGGCCTCTTTCTCCAACAAGCGAAAGTTAGGCGTAGTCTTCCTTGTATCCAGTAATTTGGTTTTATAAGGTTGCAGTTTTTCCGTGTATTGATGCGTTAGCGTTGCAATGCCACTCATACGCTGCATACAATTTAAAACCAATCTTTCGCATTGTAAAATGGTATGTACTTTGGCTTTTACTTCAAAAGCAATTTCGCCAAATTTCATAGCATCACCGTCATTTTTAAAAGCAGTAAATACAGCTGTTGGTTGCATGTAATGGAAAATCTTTTTAGCAACTTTCATCCCTGCAAGTATGCCATCTTCTTTAATTTTCAATACAGCTTTTCCTTCGGCATCAGCATCAATAGAAGATAGCGTTGAGTGGTCGCCGTCGCCAATATCTTCGGTTAGTGCATTTTTTATCAGTAGTTCTAATTGTTGGTTAAAATCCATAACAACAAAGCTAAGGAGAACATAAAAACAAAACCCCGAAAATTTTCGGGGTTTTGTTTTTATTAATTCGGGTTATTTCTAATTTTCAAATGTTATAGTTTGCAGTACCTGCTTATCTCCCCGCTGTTTCATAAATATAGTGGTGCGGTAATTTCCATTTTTGGTTGATAACGTGCCAATACAAAACTGCGACCCGGAGTTTTCGCCTTTATGTATTACATCAAAACTTTTAACGCCGTTTGATGAGAAAAAATCCTTCAAAACCAATTCTGCCTGGCTTTTGCTGTATCCGTTGCTTTTACCCGGTAAATTAATTTCTACTGTGTTATCAAAATATCGGGCAACGTCCGATGCATTACCTCCTTTCATGGCTGTAATAACCTCGTCAATACTAGAGAATACTGTAAAAGAACTTAACAAAGTGCCTATCGCCAATATGGTAAAAAATCTTTTCATAATTGTAGTGTTTTCGGATTATAAAACGCTAAAAACGTGCCAATACTTTTAAAATTGCTGCTAACACGTGATTTTATGGTTAAAAGACAATAAAGCATTGTAATTAGCTGCAAATATTTTAGTTTTAACCCATGAAAGATAAGAAAGTTATACTCATTATTATGGATGGCTGGGGACTGGGGATAAATAAAAACAGTGATGCTATACAACATGCTAATACTCCGTTTGTTAGCTCTTTATATACAAAATATCCGCATACTACTTTAGTTACCTGTGGCGAGGATGTAGGCCTGCCAGAAGGACAGATGGGAAACAGTGAAGTTGGGCATTTAAATCTGGGTGCCGGTCGTATTGTTTACCAGGAATTACAGCGCATAAATGTTGCCATAAAAACTGGCGAATTGGCACAAAACCAGCCTTTACTCAATGCTATCAGGTACGCCAAAGAAAATAATAAACCGCTTCACCTTATTGGTTTGGTAAGCGATGGTGGTGTGCATTCGCACATAAATCACTTGAAGGCTTTAACAGATTTATGTAAATCGGAATGTTTATCTAACGTTTTTATACATGCTTTTACCGATGGTAGAGATACCGACCCCAAAAGCGGCCTTGGTTTTTTAACTGATTTACAAAATCACCTCCATGTTTCTACAGGTAAAATTGCCAGCGTTACCGGTCGTTATTACGCTATGGACCGTGATAAGCGCTGGGAAAGGGTAAAACTTGCATACGATGCATTGGTGAATGGCATTGGCAATAAAACCGATGATGTACTGGCTGCAGTTGCCAAATCTTATGAAAACGGCGTTACCGATGAGTTTATTAAGCCAATAATAAATGCAGGAATTGGTAATGCCGATATAAAAGATGGCGATGCCGTTATTTGTTTCAATTTTAGAACTGACCGTTGCCGGGAAATTACCGAAGTACTCACGCAAACGGATTTGCCTGATTTGGGAATGAAGAAACTGGATTTGAATTATACTACCATGACGCAGTATGACCATAAATTTAAAAACGTACATGTGGTTTTTGAAAATGATGATTTGAAAAATACGCTGGGCGAAATATTGGAACAAAATAAAAAAACACAAATTCGCATAGCAGAAACAGAAAAATATCCGCACGTAAGTTTCTTTTTTAGTGGGGGGAGAGAAGTGCCTTTTGAAGGCGAAAGGCGTATTATGATTCAATCGCCAAAGGTTGCTACCTACGATTTACAACCTGAAATGAGTGCCTTGGAAGTTACCGATGCTATCGTTACAGAAATACAAAATAATCCGGCCGATTTTATTTGCCTGAACTTTGCCAATGCAGATATGGTAGGCCATACAGGCGTTTGGAATGCGATAATAAAAGCAGTTGAAACCGTTGACAAATGTGTTGAACGTGTTGTTACTGCGGCCCTGCAACAAGACTACACAATATTTTTAACTGCCGACCATGGCAATGCTGACTATGCTATTAACGCAGATGGAACACCTAACACAGCACATACCTTAAACCTCGTTCCTTTATTTTTTATTAATAAAGAAGCAAGTGGTAAAATTAATCCCGGAAAATTAGGCGATATTGCACCAACAATTTTAACTGTGATGGACTTACCCATACCAAAAGAGATGACGGGTAATGTACTGATATAATTATGCTTAAAACTAACTTTATGTTCAAAAAAATACTAAAAAGAACTTTTCAAATTTTATTGGTGGCGTTTATCGTTATACAATTTTTTCACCCTGCAAAAAACCAGGCAGAAGGCATCAGCAATAATGATATTACTAAACTTTATGCCGTACCGGCAGATGTGCAGACTATTCTTAAAACCAGTTGTTACGATTGCCACAGCAATAACACAGCTTATCCATGGTATAACAATATACAGCCCGTTGCCTGGTTTTTAGATGACCATGTTAAGGATGGTAAAAAACACCTCAACTTTTCAGAATTTGCTACCTATCGAATTGGCAAACAATACAAAAAGCTTGAAGAAGTAAATGGTGAAGTAAAAGACGGAGAAATGCCGCTTGATAACTATTTATGGATACACAGAGATGCAGCACTTAATGACCAGCAAAAACTAACGCTTGCAAATTGGGTAAATGCCGTTAGAGATACCATCAAAGCAAATTATCCTGCTGACAGTTTAGTTAGAAAAAAATAAATACTAACTTCACTTTCTTTTTTAGCAAACATGGCCTCTTTTAAAAAACAGACTACTGCAATAGCATTAATGCTGCTAACAGCTTTACCGGTATTTATTTCGGTAAATATGTTTGTAAGGCAAAGTATTATACAAGAGCAACGTGAGGAAAGATTCAATCAAGAACAATTACAAACTATCACCATTTCATCAGCTGAAATAATCTGGCTAAAGGCTGGAAAAGAAATACTGCACGATGGAAAACTGTTTGATGTAAAGTCATTTAAAAACAATGGTACCAACCTGGAACTTACAGGTTTTTATGACCAAAAAGAAGATAAGCTTGTAAAAGAGATAAAAGGCTTCGTTCAACAAAAAGAAGACAGCGACCGCAAGGCAGACTACCTGGTTGTTAAATTTTTATTCTCTCCAAAATACAATGAAGTAAGCATCTTTACAATAGAAAACAACTGGCAATTAATCAAACGCCAGTTTCCTGTTTATGCTGAAATAAATATAGAAGCTTCTTATCCTGCAGCAGCACCACCTCCCAAAGCTTGTTAGCATCTACAAAAGAATTTCTTATTAATCAAAAGTAGCTTTTACTTAATCTTTTCTAAAGGATTGTGTAGCGCTATTTATCATCATTTACAATAAACATTCTAAAATGAAACATTTCATTATATTTTTACTATGCCTGGCTTCTATTACATCCTTTGCTCAAAAAACAGTAAAAGGAAAAGTAACCGATGCCAGTAACAATAGCCCGTTAATGGGCGCAAATATTACTTTAAGCAACGGCAGTTTTGTTACTACCAACAACAACGGTGAATTTACGGTTGATTGCAGTAAACCATCTTCAATTACAGTGTCTTTTATAGGATACGAAGCAGTTAAGTACAGCATTAAAAACTGCAACGACAATATTAATATCAGCCTTATGCCAATAGCATCAAACCTTGATGCGGTGGAGATTACAGCTACATCAAATTTGAATAAATCACTTTTGTATCAGCCAACTTCAATAACAAAACTTTCTTCTACAGAATTAAAAAGAAGTACAGGTTTATTTTTTGATGACGTTATTAATGTAAATGTGCCGGGTGTTTCTTTTGAAAGAAGAACAGTAAGTGCTGGGCAACAATTTAACATTAGAGGTTATGGCAATGGTACAAGAGGAACCCGCGGAGCAAGCAGCAATTTTGATGGCCAAGGCTATAAAGTTTATTTAAACGGGATACCTGTTACAGATGCAGAAGGCATTACGCTTATGGACGATCTTGATTTTGGTTCCATCGGCAATGTAGAAATAAGTAAAGGCCCTGCCGGAACGTTATACGGTCTGGCAATTGCCGGTGCTGTAAACCTGCACACCGTTACTCCGCAAAAAGGAAAAACTGCTATTAGCCAGGAAGCAATGATTGGTGCTTACGGTCTTCAGCGTTATACCACACAATTTCAAACAGCAACTGCAAACTCATCTTTATTGGTAAATTATGGCCATCAAAAATCAGATGGATATTTTATTCATAATGCGTCAAGAAAAGATTTTGCAAACATCATTACTGAATTTCAACCAAGAGAAAAGCAAAACGTAACTGCTTATGTTGGCTTTACCGATAGTTACGATGAAAGAGGTGGTGAGCAAACTATAGCCCAATTTGACGCAAAAAGCGACACCGGAAATTTTGATTATATAAAAAGAAACGGGCACAGCCATGTTGTTAGTTACAGGGCTGGCATAGGACACAATTTCGAATTCAATAAGTGGTTATCAAATTACACGACAGTTTTTGGAACAGGCTTAGTTACTGATGTAAGTTCTGCTGGCGGCTGGACAGACAAACTTTCTCTTAACTATGGTATCCGTTCAACTTTTCAAACAAATTTTAGCTTAAGCGAAAAGGTAAAATTGAGCGGTCTGACTGGTGTTGAGTTACAACGCCAAAATGCATCTACCGTTGGATATAATTTAAAGGCAAACCCAACTGACCCTACCCCACTTACCTGGAACTTGGGAGACCCTTACTGGGTAATTAATGCAAACACATCAAATGTGGCAACCATAAACAGCACCAGTTCTTTCTTTACAGAGTGGACTTTAGCGCTGCCGCAGGATTTGTCGGTTACCGCCGGAGTTGGTGCAAGCCAAATGAAAATTCATCTTGAAGACAGGTTTAATCCTGCAACTGCAACGAGGCCAGCAAATTTTGACACTTTATATAAAAAAATGGTTTCGCCACATTTTGCAATTAACAAAGTTTTCAACAAAAAAATATCAGTGTATGCATCTTACAGTACAGGCTATAAAGCACCCGTAAGTTCAAACTTCTTTGTGGTGGTGCCAGCTGTAGGCGCAAATGCTGCAAGGGCTAAGGTTGACTCCGCTTTAAAACCAGAAAGAGGTGTACAATTTGAATTAGGTTCAAAAGGTTCTTTATTAAAAGATAAATTGTTTTATGAAGTAGCAGTTTTTAATGCAATTTATCATGATAAAATGACTGCAATTGCAGTAAAAAATCAAAACGATCCATCAGGTGTAACTTTGTATTCAATCACTGCAAATGGAGGAAAGCAAAATCACAAGGGTCTGGAAGTATTATTAAAATATACAGCTTTTGAATCTCAAACAGGCATTATTGCACTAGTTCGTCCTTTTGTAAATCTTACTTATTCTGATTTTAAATATGAAGATTTTAAATTTCATCAGGTAGTAGGCACAAAAGATTCTGTTATAGATTACAGCGGACATCCAGTAGCAGGTGTTCCAAAAATAACTGCTAACTTAGGGCTGGATTTTGGATTTAAGTATGGCATCTACGGCAATTTCACATACGCCTACAGAGACAAGATGTCTATTGTTTCTACTGAAGAATTTTATGCTACAAGCTATTCTTTATTAAATGCTAAAATCGGTTTCAAACAATCGCTTGGCAAAAAATTCGACCTTGATTTTTACGCTGGCTTAAATAATATTACAGGCACACATTATGCAATTAAGGTGTTTGTAAATCAATTATCTACTCCACTTAACACAACCTCTGGTGATGCATACGTTCCTGGCCCTAAAAAAGCTAATGGCTATGTAGGCATAAACTTAAAATACAACATTAAATAAAAATTACAAAGAGGCAGTTTTGAAACTGCCTCTTTACTTATAAAGATATTTAACATGAAAAAAATAACTTTCACCACTTTTGTGTTATCGCTGCTTATCGTTTCCTGCGGCAGGTTTGGCAACAGGGATATTGATGGCGCAAAAGATATGCGTATTGTATGCCTGTCAAAACAACTAACTGAATATGTTTTTGCCTTGGGTAAAGGTCATAACATAGTTGCCGTTGATTTAAGCAGCACTTATCCTGACAGCGCCAAACTGTTGAAAACAGTGGGTTATCACCGTGCGCTTAGCCCGGAAAGTATTATTGCTATGACGCCTGATTTAGTAATTCACAGCAACGATATTGGCCCCGAAAATGTGTTGCCGCAAATTACCAAAGCTGGTTTAATCGTTAAAGCCTTCGGCGGAGCAAATACAATTGACAGTGCCAGATTATTATTGAAAGAATTAGGTAAATTTTTTGGCGTAGAAACTGTTGCAGATTCTATTATTAAAACAATGAATGCAGGTATTGTAAAAGCTGCCGATACTTTAAAAGTGTTAAACATAACCGATTCCTTAAAGGTTATGATTATTCATTTTGGTTTACGCAACAATAACTATTTTGTAATGAGCGGCAGAAATGGCGTTGGCGATAAAATGATACGCCTTGCGGGTTGCACACCTGCAACCTACAATGGAAAAGGTGCAAGAGAAATGAGTGCCGAAGCCATTGCCTTGGCTAATCCAGATATTATTATCGCTACCGATTTTGGTTACGACCGAATGGGCAGCATGGATAAATTCATTAGCAGTGTGCCGGGTGTTTCCTTAACCAATGCAGGTAAAAATAAAAACATTGTTCGGTTCGAAGAACACGACCTGATATATTTTGGTCCACGCACGGGCGACAATATCATTAAATTAATTAATCTACTTCATCCAACTGCAAGTGCTTCGAAAATATAAATTCTTTTTTCCGGTTTTAGTGGTGCTGCTGATTGCGGTACTAATTTTTGCAATTGCATTTGGTGCAGTTTCAATACTTCCTGCGGAAATGTTTTCTTCTTTAAAACATTTTTTCCAGGGAGAAAATCCGGCAAATATTTACGAAGGTGTTTTTATTCAATTAAGATTACCAAGGGTTTTATTGTGTGCCATCACAGGCGCTATACTGGCGGTAAGCGGCGTGTTGATGCAGGGCTTATTCCGCAATCCTATTGTAGAGCCGGGGCTGGTAGGTACCAGTGCCGGCGCTGCATTGGGAGCTTCCATAGTTTTTGTAATGGCCCCTAATT
>JBBQPX010000075.1:0-10071 GCA_038216775.1 Chitinophagales bacterium | reverse complement strand
CGTGTTTTTAATACAGTTGAAACCGTAATGGTGGATGTTAAAGAAGATGTGCCACCACCACCTCCGCCACCGTTAACACCGCCACCTGCTATAGAATTAAACCAAGTAAGATTTACCCCGCCCATTGTTGTTGATGATATTGAAGTTGCGCCTGATGAAAAGATTGAAGAAATTACTGAAGTAACGGCAATAGCAAATGAAACAGTAAAGAGCGATAATAAAATACAGATTATACAGGCGCCTGTTGAAATAGCGAACACTCAAATAATGGAAATAAGGAAGCCCGATAACGAAAACGAGATTTTCACTAAAGTTGAAAAAGAAGCCGGTTTCCCGGGCGGGGAAGATGCCTGGCGCAATTATTTGCGAAATACACTTAATGCAAACACACCAATAGACAATGGTGCACCTGCCGGCAAATACACAGTAATTGTAAAATTTGTGGTTAGCAAAGATGGAAGTTTGAGTGATATAAAGTGCGACACCGATCCAGGCTTTGGCATGTGTGAAGAAGCGATAAGAGTAATTAAAAAGACAAAAAGCTGGACACCCGCTCTTCAAAATGGAAGTAATGTTAACGCCTACCGCAGGCAGCCGATAGTATTTTTGGTACAAGATTAAACCCAGATTTCAATTATGAAAACACTATGAAAAGAGGATAAGGAAATTGTAATCCCGGTAAATATTTTACCGGGATTTTTATTTATTGGTAAACGAAATAATCTGATTTTTAAGATTTCTATTGGAAAACTGTATGGAAATATTTCATTCTCTTATCTCATGTAAAACTTACTACTATGGCAGAAATAGAAACCAAAAAATCGACAACAAAGAAGAATAAATTTAATAAAAAAAGCACCAGGGTTGACTTAACTCCCATGGTTGATCTTGGATTTTTGCTTCTTACTTTTTTTGTATTTACAACGGTAATGACAACGCCTAAAGTAATGAAAATAGAGATGCCTTTTGATAAAGTGCCGCCAGGTGATGATGTTTGCGAATCATGTGTGTTGACAGTTATACTCGATAAAGACAATATTATAAAATATTACGAGGGAGCCATAGAAAATAATCCAACAATAAAAGAAACAGGGTTTGCGCCTGATGAAATAAGAGCTGTTTTAATGAATAAGAAGGCGGCTGTAAAAAAAGCAAGAAAAAATAATGATCAGTTTATTCTTATTATTAAGCCTGGCCCGGAAAGTAATTTTAAAAACTTTGTTGACATAACAGATGAAGTAACTATCTGCCAGATAAACCGCTATTACATTGATGAGATAAAAGAAGCGGATAGAATAGCATTGCTGAAAAAATAAGGAGACATAACATTATTACATAGTTGTTAGAGTAGGTATCTTTGCGGCATGTCAAATCAAATTTCGGGTTGGGATGATACGATAGTTGCATTAGCTACGCCAACAGGCATTGGTGCCATCGGTGTTATCAGGTTAAGCGGTACAAAAGCCATTGAAATAGTAGATCAATTATTTCCTTCAAAAAATTTAAGCAAACAGAGTACGCATACCATTCATGTTGGGTTTATAAAAGATGATAGCACCTATATTGATGAAGTAGTTGTTTCCTTATATAAGAACCCGAAAAGTTACACAGGGGAAGATGTTGTGGAGCTAGGATGCCATGGCAGTCCGTTTGTTCAGCAGCAGGTTATACAGGCCTGCATAAGAAAAGGGGCAAGACTTGCAAAAGCAGGAGAGTTTACACAGCGAGCTTTTTTAAATGGCAAACTCGATCTTACACAAGCAGAAGCAGTAGCAGATATAATTGCATCAAACACATCGGCATCGCAAAAGACCGCATTGCACAACATGCGAGGAGGCTTTAGCGAAATTTTAAAACAACTTCGGGAAAATCTTATTCAGTTTTCAGCATTAATAGAACTGGAGCTTGATTTTAGCCAGGAAGATGTAGAGTTTGCAGACCGTGCAAAATTTAATGAGCTGATTGATGGGGCTACTATTGTTACGAACGATTTACTTCAGTCATTTCAATTAGGCAATGTAATAAAAAATGGGGTGAGTGTTGCCATCATAGGTAAACCCAATGCAGGTAAAAGTACATTGCTAAATACTTTGCTTAACGAAAACCGGGCTATTGTTAGTGAGATTGCCGGTACAACAAGGGATACAATTGAGGAAACAATAAATATTGATGGCATTATTTTCAGGTTGATTGATACTGCAGGTATAAGAGACCATAGTACTGATATTATTGAATTAATAGGTATTGAAAAAACACGGGAAAAAATAGAACAATCTGATGAAGTTATTTATCTCTTTGATGTAAATACTGAAAGCGTTGAAGACATTAATGCCGCAAAAAAACTGATTGCCGAAACCAATAAGAATTTTTTTCTTGTAGGTAACAAGGCTGATATAGCTGGAGAAGAAAATGCAAAACAAAAATTCTCTTCCGAAAACACAATTTTCATTTCAGCAAAAGCGGCTCTCCATATCGATGCCTTAAAAGAAAAGCTTGTTAATAAAGTAATTCACGGAAACATCAACACTGAAAATACAATTGTTACCAATGCCCGCCACTACGAAGCATTACAAAAAGTATATACTTCACTTTTGGATATAAAAACGGGGTTAGATAACAATATATCCGGCGATTTACTGGCACTTGATATCCGCCGCTGCCTCCATTATATTTCCGAAATTACCGGCGATATAACGAATGAAAATGTACTTGATTATATTTTTTCGAAGTTTTGTATCGGAAAGTAAAAATAGCCGCTTAAAAAATTCTTCCGCAAAAATAAACTAACTGGTAAAAATCTACGAAAATAATCGTGTGAAATTTATTTTTCCACTTGCAGCTATATACCACTTTTAGGGGATTCCATTTACAAATAATTTTACTTTCTTTTACAATGCTGTAACGCTAAAGCGAAGTCAATACTTGTATTGCTTCTCAAGCTTACACCTAACTAGCTACCTGCAACTTTCAATATCTGCTTAAAGCCGCTCTCAACATTTCCCTAACTGGCAAAGTTTGTCAATTCTATATTGTTTATAGTTTAAATTAAAAAAATGAAAAAAAATTATCTTCTCCTCCTTATTGCAATCTTTAGTTGTACAATCGTATTTGCACAGGTGCCACAAGCGGTGCCATACCAGGCTGTAGCCCGAAACAACGCGGGTAATCTAATAGCCAACCAAAATATTTCTGTGAGGTTGAGTATATTAAATTCAACAGCGGCAGGTCCCGTAGTTTTTCAGGAAAAGCATACTGTAACTACTAATCAATTCGGATTATTTACCGTAAACCTTGGACAAGGAACTTTGCTGAGCGGTACATTTTCGGGAGTTAATTGGGCAGTAAATGCAAAATATTTAAAAGTGGAATTTGATCCCAATGGTGGTAACAGTTTTATCAATATGGGTACCTCGCAATTGCTTAGCGTTCCATATGCTTTGTTTTCGGGCAATAGCGCTAATCTCCCCAATGGAACAAATGCTGGCAACACGCTTAGGTGGGATGGGACAAAATGGATTGCAGACAACGCTTTATATAACGATGGATTGAAGATAGGATTGGGAACTATTGTTCCAGGTACGGGGCCAAACCCATCTGCAAAACTTGACATAAGGGATGAGGATGGTAACAATAGCGATATTAGTCAAACTGTTGCAGGTTCAGGGTTCCCTGCGTTAATCTGGACAAAACAAGCAGGGACATTAGCGGCACCTGCAGCAACACCTTCTAATACTTTTTTAGGTGGCCTTCAGGGAGTTTATTATAATGGCGTTGATTACCGCACAGGAGCTGCCATGTACTATGTTGCAGATACTACCATAGGCAATTGGCATCCGGCTTCCATCCAATTCAGAACAACTGCCTTTGGTAATAATGACAACCTTACCAGGATGGTTATAAAACATAATGGAAACGTGGGTATTGGTACAACGCTCCCAACATCAAGATTGCATGTGGCAGGAAAGTTAAGAGTGCAGGATGGTACAGAAGGTTTGAATAAAGTTTTTACGTCTGATGCAACAGGCGTCGGTTCATGGCAGGCTTTACCTCCTGGTAATATTCCAAATGGAACTGCGTTGGGTAATACCTTACGTTGGAATGGAACAAGCTGGATTGCAGATAACGCTATTTATAGCGACGGCAGTAAAATTGGTTTAGGCACAACAACCCCCGGAGCAGGTATAAACCCGACGGTGAAAATAGATTTGCAGGATGAAGATGGTAGTAATAGTGACATCAGTCAAACTGTTGCAGGTCCTGGTTTTCCTGCTTTAATATGGAATAAACAATTGGGAACTTTAGCAGCACCGCAGGCTGTTATTAAAAATACATTTGTGGGTGGCATACAAGGTAATTATTATAATGGTACAGATTACAATGTTGGTGCAGCTATGTATTATATTGCCGATACTATTTCTGCAAATTCTTTTCCTACCTCCATTCAATTTCGTACTACAAGTGTTGATAGTGCAAAGAACTTAACCCGCATGGTTATCAAACACAATGGAAAAGTTGGTATTGGCACAACAATCCCTGGCGTTAATGGCTACAATCCTTATGCCCGTTTGGATATAAGAGATGAAACCGGAGAAAACAGCGATATTAATCAATTGGTTGCAGGTGGCGGTATTCCTGCAATTACCTGGGCACAACAAAGAGGAACATTGGCATCACCGCAGCCTATTATTAGGGGTAGTGTTTTTGGAAGATTAGATGGTAACTATTATACAGCATCCGGTTATTCCCAAGGAGACTCCCGTGCGGCATCAATATTTTTCAGGGCTGATACGTTGTTAGATTCTGGCAACCCCGGCTCAATTTATTTTGCAACGGCCCAATACGGACAAACTATACCTGTAACTAATCTTATAATCAAACATAATGGTAATGTAGGCATTGGTACACAAGATCCAGAAAGGAAACTGGATGTTCGTGGAAACGTAAAAATTGTAGATGGAACTCAAGGAGCAGGTAAAATTTTAACATCAGATGCCACTGGTAATGCAAGCTGGCAAACACCTGCACCATCGGGTGGCGGAGGTGGAGTTGCACATGTGGCATTTTTTGCAGGAGACGAACCGGTTGCTGATCAAAATATTCCCGCTAACAATATTGCTACATTAACTTTTGGAAGTGGTTATGCATTTTTTAACGACGGTAATGGTTATAACCTTGCAACAAATCACTTCATAGCACCTGTTGCCGGCGTGTATCAATTGAATGCAACAATTAATGTAACGGGAACGCCAGGTGCTTTGGTTCAGTTATTTTTAAGAAATGGAGCCGGTCACGTTATTAGAGGTGAGCAAACGATACCTTCCGGTGGCTCTACAGTTATTACATTAGCTGCAACCGTTAATTCAACAATAAGCGGTAATGATTTTTGGATTGAGGGAGTAAGCCCATCTCCACTTACAATCAAAAAATATCAAAGTGGATTTAGCGGACACCTTGTTTATGAAATTCCCCAATAGCAACAATTGTTTTTCGCATGTTTAAAAAGTGAAACAAAATGAGTAAAATAAAAATAAGCGGATTATTACTTTTGCTATTCCTAACATCAGTAATAAATGCACAAACGTTAAGCCCATCAATTATTACACCGCAAGGCAGTAATTACATAGGCGGAGGTAATCAACTTAGCTTTACAACCGGCGGATTGGTTACGCCAACTTTAACCGCAGGTGGCTATATTCTAACACAGAGTTTTGAACAGCCAGAATTACAGGTGTGGACAGGTGCAATAGGAAACAGTGGCGTTTGTCCTGGTTCTGTTTTAAACGTTCCTTTCATTCAGTCGGGCATTGTAAGTACTGGTAATAATTTTATTGCGGAGTTATCAAATGCAGTAGGCAGCTTTACCAGTCCTGTTACTGTAGGAACGTTAAGCGGTAAAATAAACGGTACCATCGTGTGTACAATACCTGTTTTAACTCCAGCTGGTAGTGGATATCGCATCAGGGTTAAAAGTTCGTTGCCTCTGTTTAAAGGCCCTGATAATGGCACTAACTTTTCGGTGTGGGCAAAACCAACATGTAGTATTACCGCTATTCCTGAAAACAACACAAACACAGGAGGTGTTTCAACAAATATTTACCTCGGTTATGGTCCCCAGCGGGTAACATTAAATGCAACAGCATCTGGCGGTGCACCATTTAATTATAGTTGGTCGGGTAATGGCTCGCTGAATTGTTACAATTGTGTAGCTCCTGTTTTTACACCAACAGCCGCAGGGATTCATACTTTTAATGTACAAGTAACTAATGCAAACGGATGCACCAGTTTATGTTCTGTTACAATTTGCGTAATAGATATTCGTGTTCCGGGAACTTCAGGTAAGAAAGTTTATGTATGCCATAATGGAAACAATACACTTTCAGTTTCAACAAATGCGGTTCCTTCCCATGTGCCGGGTCATTCGGCCGACAGGCTTGGCCAATGTAGCCAACAACCTTGCGGTTCTCAAAATCTTGAATTTACAAAAGGTGTAGTTACAGAAACGAAAGCAGAGATTTCTTCTTTCAGTATTAACGCAATGCCTAACCCAACAAATAATTATTTTAATCTTGTAATGAAAAGCAGTAACAAAGCATTGGTAACAGTTAAAATTGTGGATGTGTATGGAAGATTAATATTTGTAAAGACTGATGTAGATCCTAACAGTACCTTGCGTTTGGGCGAAAAATTAAGTAGTGGCACTTATCTCGTAAACGTAAGCCAGGAAGATAGACAGCAAACGCTGAAGCTGATTAAAATAAATTAGGAACTGATTGGAAAATTAAGAGAATAAGAAACGGTTTTTATTTAAGCTTGCTTAGCAATAAGCAGGCTTTTTTGTTTTAGTGATATTATTTTTGCTAAACAAAGTATCAGTAATTCTCAAAAATTCCTAACTTTCAAAAAAAGATTGCATGCAAAAAAAATATTCCATTCACATTTTATGCTTGGCACTTATATTGATTATTAATGAGGGCTGTAATAATCCGGCAGAAAAAAAATCAATAAATGATACGGTTGTTTCGGAAAGCGTACATCCATCATGGAGTGAAAACGCAAATATTTACGAAGTGAACCTTCGCCAATACACACCTGAAGGAACCATCACCGCTTTTGAAACACATTTGCCCCGTTTAAAAGATATGGGTGTTAAAATTCTGTGGTTTATGCCCATAACACCAATTGGCCTAGAAGGGAGGAAGATGACGGAAAAAGATATGGGTAGTTACTATGCAGTAAAAAATTATACAGCATTTAATGCTGATTACGGAACGATGAATGAGTGGAAGGCTTTTGTAAAGCACGCCCATGAAATGGGGTTTAAAGTTATTACCGATTGGGTAGCCAATCACACATCGCCGGATAATCATTGGATGAAAGCGCACCCTGATTTTTATGCAAAGGATTCTACAGGTAAAGTAATAGCGCCATTCGACTGGACTGATGTACGCAAATTAGATTACAAAAATCAGGAGATGCGGGATAGTATGATTGCTGCTATGTCATACTGGGTTACCGAAACTGATGTTGACGGATTTAGGTGCGATGTGGCAGAAGAAGTGCCTGTTGATTTCTGGAAAAAGTGTATTGAAAGTTTGCATAAAATTAAAAATGTTTTTATGTTGGCAGAAGGAGAGAAACCTGAATTGCATGCCGCAGGATTTGATGAAACCTATGCGTGGGCAATGATGCATTTATTGGAAGATATTTACAAAGGTAAAAAATCGGTTAAACAATTTGACTCGTTGATTAATGCGCAGCAAAAAATATTTCCAGAAAATGCATACCGTCTTTATTTTACCAGCAACCACGATGAAAATAGCTGGAACGGAACCGAGTTTGAAAAGTATGGAGACGCCGTTAAAACTTTCGCAGTATTTTCTCAAACAATGTACCAAAGCGTTCCGCTTATTTATAACGGTCAGGAGATGATGAATAAAAAACGTCTTAAGTTTTTTACCAAGGATACTATCTCATGGTCAGGTAACCAGGAAATGACCATGTTCTACAAAACGCTACTAACAGAACGAAGCTCTAATCCTGCATTGGCAGCAGATGCTTCTTTTAAAAGGCTTTCTACTTCTGCTGATTCGCTGATTTTTGCTTATAAAAAAGAAAAAGCGGGGAAGAAAATTATAGTTGTTCTTAATCTTTCGAGTGGATCGCAGAAATTTACTATATCAGATATTGCTATCAACGGTAACCCTAAAAACTTATTTACTGGTAAGTCTGAAAGCTTAGACAATACGCAACAAATGAGTATGGATAAGTGGGGATATGCAGTTTATGTTTACTAAAATTTAGTAGCCTTTCGCACCAAGCATGAAGCACCGCAGAATATTATTTTTTGTCAGGTAATAATTTATTGTATTTTTAGCAAAGTGTATTTTTTACACAATTGCATCATCTACATAAAACGATTGCTATGTCTGAAATTATTCCAGAAGATATGCTTGCGGAAGTTAACACCGAAAACAAGCCCCGTCTTTCTGTAAAACAAATACTAAACATGAGTTTCGGATTCTTCGGAATTCAGTTTGGTTTTGCATTACAAAATGCAAATGTTTCCAGGATATTTGAAACACTAGGAGCAGAAATTGACAAAATCGGTTTCCTTTGGATAGCAGCGCCTATTACAGGTTTGCTTGTTCAGCCGATAATCGGTTATTTAAGCGACAGAACCTGGCATCCCAAATGGGGAAGAAGGAGACCTTACTTTTTTCTGGGGGCGCTATTTTCATCTATTGCATTATTCTTAATGCCTCAATCAAGTGTGCTTTGGATGGCGGCAATGCTGCTTTGGGTTCTAGATGCGTCTATCAATATATCTATGGAACCATTCCGCGCTTTTGTGGGTGATAAATTACCATCATCGCAAAGAACAGCAGGCTTTGCTGCCCAAACTTTTTTTATTGGATTGGGAGCGGTAATAGCCTCTTTATTACCTTATATTTTTACAAACTATTTTAATATTAGTAATACTGCAGCTCCTGGCATTATCAGCGATTCGGTAAAGTATTCTTTTTATGTTGGTGCGGTCGTCTTTTTATTTTCTGTGTTATGGACAATTTTTACAAGCACAGAAATTCCTCCGGAAAATATAGAAACATGGGAAGAGGAAAAATTGAAAACCAAAGGCTTTTTAAATGGTATTAAGGAAATATCAGGCGGTATTTTAAAAATGCCTAAAACCATGATGCAGCTTGCTGTAGTACAATTTTTTACCTGGATTGCTTTTTTTGCCATGTGGATTTATACTACTTCTGCCATAGCAACAAATGCTTTTGGAACAACAGATAGTACGTCTAAATTATTTCAAGATGCCGGGGATTGGGTGGGTGTAATGTTTATGGTGTACAATGGTGTTTCTGCGATAGCTGCATTTTTGCTTCCGATACTAGCAAAAAAAATAGGAAGAAAATATACACATATGGTCTGTTTGATTATTGGCGGTGTAGGACTCGTTTCTATGCTTTTTATTAAAACACCAAATATGCTTCTTTTACCAATGATTGGTGTGGGACTTGCGTGGGCTTCCACCTTAACAATGCCTTACGCTATTCTTTCGGGTGCACTGCCTGCTAACAAAATGGGATTTTATATGGGCGTGTTTAATTTCTTTATAGTGATACCGCAAATTTTGGCTGCAGCCATTCTTGGTTTTTTTGTAAAGAGTATTTTTCATGGCGAAAGTATTTACGCTTTGGTTATTGGTGGTATCAGTATGATAATTGGAGGTGTGATGAATTTTATGGTAGTAGATAAAACCGATGAGAAATCGGCAAACTAAATCTTGCAAAATGAGAAAATTTATTGTAGTCATTTTATGCTTTTGTTTGCCGCAGTTGCTGTTGGCGCAATCAACTGACGTTAATTTTTATCCTACCCATTGGTGGACAGGAATGAAGTGGAACAAGCTACAGATTATGGTGCACGGCACAAAAGTGGCAGATAATTTCCCGATGATAAAAATGGGGCCAAATGGTGTTGCGGTAGCAGCAGGAGTAAGACTTTTAAAGATAAACCGTGTTGAAAACCCAAACTATATTTTTTTAGATTTGGTTATTGATGCCA
>JBBQPX010000074.1:0-10093 GCA_038216775.1 Chitinophagales bacterium | reverse complement strand
CTGGTAATAATTTTTTGTGGAGAATTTGTGGTTGAATGCAAGGGGGGTCATTTTTCCGAATGTAGCAATTTGTTGGTACATTGCAGCATAAAAAAACCAAATTGTTACAACTGCATTGATAAACAATTATATATTAAAGTTTATCTTGTATTGGCAACATAAAAGAAAAATATGCATAAAAAAGATAAAGCCGGAAAAAAATCTTCTCAAACAGATATTGTAAAAGGCAGACTGGATATTTCAAAAAGTGGGATGGGTTATGTAATTGTTGAGGGAAATGATAAAGATATAATTGTACGTCCCAACGATTTTAACCGTGCTTTTCATGGCGATATAGTGAGGGTACAGGTAAACAAAGGAGTAACTAAAGATAAACGGCAGGAAGGAAAAATTATTGATGTTGCCGAGCGCAAACAAACTGAATTTATCGGCAATATTCAAGTGAGCAAAAATTTTGCTTTTTTTATACCGGCTTCAGAAAAACCAATTCCTGATTTTTATATTACCGCCGATAAATTGAATGGTGCTAAGGATAATGAAAGGGTAATAGTTAAACTTGTTAGCTGGGATAAAAGTGAAAAGAAACCGATGGGTGAGGTGGTATCTATATTAAAAGCGGAAGATGAGAATGATATGGCGATGAAGGAGATTTTGATAGAAGCTGGCTTCCCTCTAACTTTTGATAAAGACGTACTTGCTGAAGTAAAAAAACTACAACCAAATATTGCTCGTGAGGAAATAAAAAAGCGTAAGGATTTCCGTGATATACTCACGTTTACGATTGACCCTGTTGATGCAAAAGATTTTGATGATGCAATTTCGATACGCAACTTAGATAATGGTAATTATGAAATTGGTGTACACATTGCTGATGTGAGCCATTTTGTAAAACCGGGTACGCTATTGGATAAAATTGCTTACGAAAGAGCCACCAGCGTGTATTTACCAGACAGGGTTAACCCCATGTTGCCGGAGAAAATTTCCAACGAGTTATGTTCACTAAGGCCTAATGAAGATAAGTACACCTTCTCCGCAGTTTTTCAAATTACAAACCGGGCCGAAATTAAACACACTTGGCTGGGCCGCACCATAATACACAGTAACCATCGTTTTAGTTATGAAGAAGTTCAGGAAATTATTGAAAAGAAAGATGGCCTGCACTTTAAACCTATTAATTTATTAAACGACTTGGCTAAGCAGTTTAGGGAAGAACGATTTAAAGCTGGAGCCATAAACTTTTCTTCGCAGGAAGTAAGGTTTCAACTTGATGAAAAAGGTAAACCTATCGGTATTGTGGTAAAGGAAAGTAAAGATGCACATAAGTTGATTGAAGAATTTATGTTGCTGGCGAATAGGGCAGTGGCTACTTATGTTTCAAAAATCAAGGTAAACAAAGAACCTATTCCTTTTCCATATCGCATACACGACACACCTGATGATGAAAAACTAAAACCGTTTGCAGCGTTTGCCAAAAAGTTCGGTTATACTTTTAATATACATGATGAAGCCGCAGTTGCGTCATCATTTAATAAATTATTGAAAGATGTGCAGGGTAAACCAGAACAGCATGTGCTGGAGCAATTGGGCATACGCACTATGGCGAAAGCTGTTTATACCTCATCAAATATTGGTCATTACGGATTAGGATTTGAATACTATTGCCACTTTACTTCACCCATTCGCCGCTATCCTGATGTAATGGTGCATCGTATTTTACTGCAATGCCTTGAAAAAGATTTAAAGCTTGATAAAAAAATGGACGAGCGCTGCAAACATTGCAGCGATAGGGAACGTAAGGCCATGGAGGCTGAACGTGCCGGCAATAAATACAAGCAGGTTGAGTTTATGCAGAATTATATTGGGCAGGAGTTTGATGGCATCATAAGCGGTGTAGCTTCTTTTGGATTTTTTGTGGAAACTGTTGAGCATAAATGTGAGGGCATGGTTTCGGCGAGAGACCTAAGCGAATACGACGATTTTAAGCTTGATGAAGCTGATTATGCTTTGGTAGGTTTACGCACAAAACAAAAATTTAGAATGGGCGATGCTGTAAGAGTTAGAGTTGTAGCTGCAAGCCTTGCTAAACGTCAATTGGATTTTGAGTGGGTTACGGCTTCTGTAAAGGGAAATAGCATTAAGCCTGGGTTACAAACTAAGGCAAAAACAAAAGCACCTGCAAAAGCTGCTTCAAAATCCAAACCGGTGGCGAAAAAGAAAAAATAATTTACATAACTGCAAAGCAAGGTTTTCAGTTTAGAAAACTTTGCTTAACACGCTATATAACAATGCATTCATTTATTGAACTATCAAAACTTTTCGAAGAAAAATTCAATGGTCGCCATTTTCCGGCGCAACCTGAAACGCTTTACGACCCTGCACAGTATATTTTAGGATTAGGCGGTAAAAGAATTCGCCCCGTTTGCGTTTTAATGGGTAATCAGTTATTTGATGAAATTGACCCCGATGCTTACAATGCAGCTACAGCCATAGAACTGTTTCATAATTTTAGTTTGATACACGATGATATTATGGACAAAGCGCCCATGCGCCGTGGTATGGAAACAGTGCATACAAAATATGGTGAATCTACAGCCTTGCTTGCCGGTGACGTAATGTTTGTAAAAGCGTATGAATATCTTAACAAGATAAAACTGGCGCAATTACAGAAAGTATTGTTTCTTTTCAATAATACCGCTGGTGCTGTTTGCGAAGGCCAGCAATTGGATATGGATTTTGAGAAAAGAGAAACGGTGAGTATGGATGAATATGTGTACATGATTACACTAAAAACATCGGTATTATTAGCTGCAAGCCTTAAGCTTGGTGCTATTTTAGGCGGAGCTAGCGAGGGCAATCAAAATCATTTGTACGAGTTTGGTAAAAACCTTGGCATCGCTTTTCAGGTGCAGGATGATTACCTCGATGCATTTGGCAACCCGGAAAAGTTTGGCAAGCAGGTTGGCGGAGATATTGTAGCCAACAAAAAAACTTTTTTAATGATTCACGCTTTTGAAACTGCAAAGCCTGCGCAGTTGAGCGAGTTAAAAGGATTGATACAAAATAACCCAGCCGATAAAGTGGAAAAAGTAATGCAGATTTTTAAAGACTGCGGCGTGGATGATTGGGCAAAAGAATTAAAGAATAAATATCTTCAAACTGCATTGAAACACCTGGAAGATACTGCGGTACTGTCAGCGAGGAAGAAACCTTTACAGGAATTGGCTGATTATTTAATGATGAGGGAGAGTTAGTTCTTTCTATTCGAGTTGGCAGGTTGAACTTGTAGAAACCAGCTTATTTTATAAAGCTATCACATCATGAAAATTGCCCACAATTATTTCGTTTATATTGTTCAATGCAGCAATAAGCTATCATACAGGAGTTAAAAAAAGTAAAATCAAAAACTGCGAATCAAGACTTTTTGTCTTTAGAAGCAAACCAAAATAGTACCCCGTTTTCGACAAGCTCAAACTGACAACATTATACTTTACAAGTATCTTATCTATTTTTTTTGTCTGATAATTTTATACATCGGTCAAAAATTAAAATTATTTTCTTAATTTCCTGATTCTAAAACAGAAACTGTTATGTCAAATTCCTTGTTTCGAACAAAAAAAATCGAAAGTATTTTAGCCGAAGGTAGTGATGATGCGCATGGAGGCGGAGGTTTGAAACGAGTACTTACTCTGCGTGATTTAACTTTTTTTGGCATAGCTGCAATAATTGGTGCAGGAAGTTTCAGCAGCCTTGGTGCTGCTGTTTTTCATGGCGGGCCTGGCGTTGTAATTCTTTTTGTTATTACAGCAATTGCCTGCGGTTTTACCGCCTTATGTTATTCCGAATTTGCCAGCAGGATACCGGTTGCAGGAAGTGCATACACCTATGCCTATGCTTCATTCGGCGAAATATTTGCCTGGATTATCGGTTGGGCACTCATCATGGAATATTCGATTGGAAATATCTATGTGGCCTATAGCTGGAGCGATTATTTTACATCCTTCATGGAGAAATTAAACGTTCATATCCCCGAATATTTAGCAACCAGCTACATGGAAGTGAAACACGCCATGGCCGCGGGCAGCACCAGCCCCGATGTGCTGGAAGCCTGGAATAAAGCACCCGTAATTGGCGGACTTCATATTATTTTTGACCTGCCTGCATTGGTTATTAATGTGCTTATTACTTACCTGGTGTACAGGGGTATAAAAGAAAGTCGAAATTTTAGCAACATAATGGTGATGCTAAAATTAGCCGTTGTATTGCTGGTGATATTAGTTGGTGGCTACATGATTTTTTCTAGCGGACTATCATTTAATTGGCAGCCAGCCAATGATGAAGGCGTTAGGTCGTTTATGCCGAATGGATTTGGCGGTGTAATGGCTGCCGTTAGTGGTGTTTTCTTTGCCTATATTGGTTTTGATGCGGTAAGTGTACTCGCCGAAGAAAGTAAGAATCCGCAAAGGGATTTACCAAGAGGTATGATGTTGTCATTGGTAATATGTACAGTTGTCTATATTCTTTTATCGCTAGTATTAACTGGAGCAGTTAACTACCGTAATTTTGAGGGTGTAGGCGATCCTTTGGCATTTATTTTTGAAAAGCAAAACCTAAATGTTGGGTGGATGCAGCTTTTTGTTGCCGTGGCTGCCGTAATTGCCATGACGAGTGTTTTACTCGTTTTTCAAATGGGGCAACCACGTATCTGGATGAGTATGAGCCGTGATGGACTGCTGCCTCCTGCTTTTCAAAAGATTCATAAAAAATTTAAAACACCATCTTTTGCCACCATTGTCACAGGTTTGGTAGTTGGCATTCCTATTTTATTTACGGATAAAACTTTCGTATTAGATTTTACCAGTATTGCCACACTGTTTGCATTTGTGCTGGTTTGCGGAGGTGTATTATTCTTACCAGCTAAAGAAAAAATTGCGGGTCGCTTTCATCTGCCTTATATCAACAGCCAGTTTATTTTTCCAATTGTTGTGGTTAGTGCATTGATCATTGCAAAATTCTTATCAAAAACATACTATAGTGATATGTTTAATTTTGATTTTAGCAGTAATGCAGATTACACTTCAGGCACTGCTAGTTTTATGGACATGGCCACGCCTAATATAACACTCATTATATTCTGGCTAAGTGCAATAGTGCTTTCTGCAGCTACGCTTTTTAAAAAATACTCCTTAATACCTATGATGGGGCTAATTACCTGCATGTACCTGCTAACCGGTATGACCAAAAATAACTGGGCGTGGTTTATAAGTTGGCTGGCATTAGGTTTGGTGATCTATTTTTTATATGGCCGTAAAAAAAGTAAACTGGCACCCAAAGCATAAGTTTTACTGCGTGTTCTTTTTTATTTGGGCTTTTAAACTTAAATCAATGTTATTGTGTTGTTCACACATCCCTGTGGGCACAACTTGTACTGTCGTACCTTTGTGCTACATTTTTAATTAAATAATTTACAAATACCCATTTAGGGCAAAAGGGCATGAAATATCAACCAGGCGATAAAATAGTTGTTTTACTTACTAATGAAGATGGTAAGGTTTTGGAAATAATGAACGAAAAAATGGTGATGATTGAGGTAAAGGGCGTCAAATTTCCTGCTTATACCGACCAGATTGATTTTCCCTATTTTAAAATGTTTACTGAACAGCGCAAGGTAGAAAAGAAGAAGATGTTTATTGACCAGGTACAAAAGGAAAAGGCCCGCCCCAAAACTAAAGAAGGCAATGGCGTTTCCCTTTCGTTTATTCCGGTTTTTGATAAGGATATTTTTGATGATGACGTTGTAGAAAAATTTAAGGTGTACATGATTAATCAAAATGAAACAGCTTACAATTTCAATTATAATTTGATGATTGGTGGCGAAAGTGATTTTGAGTTGAAAAACACGATTGAGGCACTTAGCGATTTTTACCTGCACGATGTAAAATTTGAAGACCTTAGTGACAGCCCGAGATTTGAGTTTGAATTTTCTTTAAAAGAGGCTGATAAAAAGAAAGCACCATATTTCGAAACGTCGTTAAAACTAAAGGCAAAGCAATTATTTAAAAAAATTGAGGAGATACAATTAAAAAATGAACCTTCTTTTTCTTATTTGTTGCTGGAAGAATATCCCGACAGGGTAGAAGAGGAGAAAGTTGATATAGGCAGGTTGGGCAATGCAGGATTCAGAGTTTATGATGCCGGCAAAATAAAACAAAACATGGAACCGGCACGCTCTGTAGTTGATTTACACATTGAAAAGCTAACAGATAGTTGGAAACATCTTACCAATTTTGAAATATTAAGCATGCAGTTAAAAGCATTTGAAAAATATTATGACCTATCTGTAACCCACTATCAACCTACATTAACTGTAATTCATGGAGTTGGTGTAGGAAAACTACGGGATGAAATACATGAAATTTTAAGACTTAAAAAAGAAGTAAAATCATTTGTAAATCAGTACAGCAATTTGTACGGTTATGGTGCTACCGAAATATTTTTTGAGTATAAATAATTACGATGCCTTTTAATGAGCTGCTGATTTATATTTTATTTGTGGTTGGTTTTGCATTAACGCCTGGCCCTAATATGATGCTTTTTCTTACCTATACTTTTGAGTATGGACGTAAAGCTGGCTGGGCAACTGCTGCTGGTATAGTAAGTGCTTTTGTGGTACATATTACAGCAGTTGTAATTGGCCTTAGCACAATATTGCTTGCCATGCCGCACATGCTGGATGTGCTGCGCTATTGCGGAATAGCTTACTTATTTTACCTGGCAATTAAAAATCTTAAGGCTGTACCGTGGAAAAAGGCTGAAAGGACAAATAAAACAGAAGATCTTTTTCAATTTTATTTCAAAGGGCTGGTCAGCAATCTGCTAAACCCAGGTTCGTTACTTTTATACTTCGCATTAATTCCCCAGTTTGTTCATCCAAACAACGGGCATATTTTACAGCAGAATCTTATACTGGGGAGTTTGCAAATGTTATTCAGCTTTGTAACGAATTGCATTATAATACTTGCGGCAGGTTACTTAACAGATTCCTTCTTTAAGAATGAAAGGTATCAGATTTTTGTAAGGTACGCTATGAGTTTTTTAATTATGGTATTTGCTGTAAGAATGTTGTTCTTTAAAATGAACGAAGCGGTAGAAATTAATGTTTTAACGGTCTCTTTTTAACCATACCGCCTTTGGTATCTTTTACGCTGCTCATTACTACAAATGCGTGTGGGTCTATCTTTAGCAATTCAGTATTCAACTTGTTAAGCTCCAGGCGGGTAATAACTGTAAAAATAATATCAACCTCTTTTGTCTCACCGCTTTTTCCAAAGCCTCTTTTACCGTTGTACAACGTAACGCCACGCCCCATTTTATTAATAATCATTTCTCGTATATCTGCACTGTGAGCCGAAATGATAGTAACAGAAGTATATTCCTCTATACCCTCAATAACAAAATCAAGTGTTTTTGAAGCTGCCAGATAAGTGATGAGCGCATATAGTGCTGTTTCAACCGACAGAAAATATGCAGCAGCTCCAAATATTAAAATGTTGATAAGAATAATTATATCACCAATTGTTGTACCCATTTTCCGACTAAGATAAATAGCCAAAACTTCCGTGCCATCAATAACAGCACCACCTCTTACGGAAAGGCCTATGCCTGCACCAAGAAAAAAACCGCCAAAAGCAGCAACTAATAATTTATCGTGAGTTACTTCCGGAAAGTTTATGGTGGCTACACAAAAAGCCAGGCCCGCAATTGCCAATGCCGTTTTAAATGCAAATTGCTTACCCACTACTTTATAAGCTAAAAAGATAAAAGGTATATTAATCAATAATAGCAAAAGGTAAAGCGGTGCGCCGGTTGTTTCGGAAACAAGCAGCGAGATGCCCGTTGTTCCTCCATCAATAAAATTACTAGGTAAAAGAAACCCTTTAAGGGCGAAGGTGGCAGAAATAATTCCTGTGGCCACCCACAAAAAATTTTTAAGCCCAACGATTATTGTAATTTTTAATTCCCGAAAGCCCTTTGCCAGCTCAAAACGAGAGTAAACCTGCTTTTCGCCGGGGATTACTCTTTTTTGACGTAGAATTGCCTGCTTTATTATCCTGGATAATACCTGGTGCATTGTACAACTGGGTTAAAGAATGGAATTAATTGCTTTATTCCCAAGATAAAGCAATTTTGCTTGCGGCAATCTTTTGCCTGATAACAACATCGTTTAAAAAACATTTATGACTACCTGAAATTAACGGAAACGGAGTAACAGACTTTATCGTTAATCCGCTTAAAAATTTCACCATTTATTTTTCTAAGTCTTCGCAGTTTTCTTCTTTCCAGCAACCGTCCTTCGCTGTCGAAATACTGTGGTTGGGGAAAGTAGGTAAGGATATAATACCTGGCATATTTAAATGGAGCTTTTAAAGCCACTGGTTTTACCGACATAAAAATTAGCGAATTCTTCTTTTCCCTGGTGTAGTAATCATAGTTACTAATCCAGGCGCATTTAATTGACTGCATATTTTTTATCAATTCAATAACGGGAGCTATAGGCACACCATAAGCAGCAAGTGTATCTGCAATACGGGTTTCTCCCACATTAAAATCATAAATATAATTAAGTGTATCAGTTTTTATAGTTACTGAAACAGTTGCAAAATCGCGGCTGGTAAAGGCAACACTAAAAGGATGTTCGGCGTACGTGTTTTTAAAAGACTCTTCCATTTGATCGAGCACCTGTTCGTTATCGAAATAATATTTGGTAGAAATATTTTTTGGAGAGCAGGAGAAAATAGCTGCTGACATCAATAATGTTAATATAATTTGATAAGGTTTATTCATTGCTGGTATTTGTAAAAGCTGTTATGCCGTAAACTATCCGCTTTAAAAAAGCAGGGGAGAGTTGCATTTGGGTTTTGGCTCCGTTTTCCCAATAAACCATCGTTATTACATCATTAATCTTATACAATTTTTCAACAACAATAAAATGTGTAGGTACGGCCAATCTTATATTTACATGATCTTTTTTATGTACAATGCGGTTATTAATAAACAACACCAGTTTACCGGCGTTTAGCTTTTCTGCAAGACAGCTGTACAGGTTTTTAATATGCGGTCTGAATAAATCACTGCCTTTTGAAGATGCCAGATTATAATACAATAGCTTTTTTGCCATGCGGTTAAACTTGCCATAATTTGAAGATGCCCAAAAACTATTCTCATCGCCGGCATCGTATTTACGGTTAAATAAATTCAGGTAACCTTTATAATGATCTGCCAGGGTTAAATACCACATCTGATCAAGCGGATGAATATCCATAACGCCTTTATACTTAAATCGTCCAGCCTCTTTTTTAATCGATTCCGAGGGTTCGTATAAAATGTTGCGGTAAACTGCTTTACCAGTATTGTACAACTCAAGCGCAAATTTTGCATAACCCAACGGATCATCTTGCAGCATTAAATATGTAATTGCAGAGTAAGAACAAAAGTAGGAGCCCTCGCCAGGGTAAACACTTGCCGGGTTAGTAATATTTTCATTAAGGTTTTTCATAAACCAAGCAGGCTTAATACCAGGCCAAATTTTACTCGCCTCCAGTTTACCGTAATTACTAACGAAAGAAATAGCGGCAGCCTTTGATGAAGTGGATACAGGATCGCTAGCCCAGCAGAAGTTTCCTAAAAAAAGGAACGACCATATAAAAACCAACAACCTCTTAATTAATAACATTAACAATGCACTTTTTTACAAAAATAGCTTTTGAGTAGCGGTAAAAAAATAAAATTACTTCCACAAATCAGCCATCGCAATTTATTTTAATTCATCTAATATAATGCCACAAACATTGCTTTGTAATTAATTTAACTTAAAAAATGCAGCCAAATGGAAAATCGATGGTTAAACATTGTATATTCGCAGCCAATTACAAATAAAGCAATTAAAATGGCTGTGGTAAATAAAATGAAATCGTATAAAAAGTGGCTGTTCGCATTATTAGCTTTGGCCTTGGCCGGGGCAGCATTTGCATGGTATTTATTTACACTTAAACACGCAGATACCGCAGCAGTTAAAGCTGATTATACAGTGAATGCC
>JBBQPX010000073.1:0-10195 GCA_038216775.1 Chitinophagales bacterium | reverse complement strand
ACATCGAAAAAGCGGCTCCAGATACCTTTTTTGTTTTTAAAATCCAACAAGTAAATCATCAACGATAAAACCAGCAAGGCAAGCCCGGTTGTGTAAATAGTATAACTGCTTGTCCATATTTTTTTATTAATGGGGAAAACCATATCCCAACAAAAACCTGCAAAAATAAGTACGCAGCCTGCTACAAATAATCCATTAAGCATTTCTGCATTTTTCCCTTTTTGTATTATGTAATTGCCAACGAGGTAGCCGAGAATAACCTGAACAATTGCTGCAAAACTGTTCATTAATCCTTCGGGATCAAAAGCCACACCTTCGCCATGGTACATGTGCTTTTCGCCTAACAAAGCTTTGTCAACACCAGTTCCAAACCATCCGCTAAGGCTGAATGGGTCTGATGGATTTGCCGCAATACACAGAAACCAATACGCCAAAAGAATTATCATACCAACAACAAAGGAGCCACGAACTTTAAAATAATGGACAATTATTGATGCAAAAAAGTAACTAACGGCAATGCGTTGTAACACGCCGAATATCCGTAGCGTTTCGAAAGGTTTGCTAATAAATTTTCCTGCATCGTTATATTTTATAAAAGGAAACCAGTTGAGAAATAAGCCGATTAAAAATATTAGTAGCGTACGTTTTATTATTTTTTTCCAGAAGGCTCCTTCACCTGCACTATCTAATTTTGGCATTACAAAAGCCATAGCATTGCCAACAGCAAATAAAAAGAAAGGGAAAACGAGGTCGGTAGGTGTGCATCCATGCCAGCTTGCGTGGTCTAAAGGAGCATAAATATGCCCCCAACTACCGGGGTTATTTACCAATATCATTAGCGCTACCGTTGCGCCGCGGAAAACATCTAGCGAGTAAAAACGTTCCTTCATACAATTAGTTTAAAAGCTTAAGGAAAGTTAGTAAAAACTTTGCCGCATTACTGAAATAATTTCGCAGCGGGATTTTTGTACGAGCAAACTTAAAACCCGGCAATGGCCATGCAATATTAAATATCACGAACGCAGATAAATTTTAATAAAAAAGTAATTTATTGATGTATTCATAATACATTTAACTTAATAAAGAACTCGTATGAAGAAGGCAGATGAGCATTTCCTGAAACTATTTCACAATAACCTGGTTGGCATGATTCTGACTGACGAGCAGCATATTATTGTGGATGTGAACAGTAACATTCTGCAATTAACAGAGTTTGCGAGGGAGGAAATGATTGGAAAGACAACGCCGGAAACAAAAATTATAAGTGAGACAGTGGTTAGAGATTTTTGGCTGGAGTTTGAACAAAATCAAATTCTGCTGAATAAGGAAGTTTCCTTTGTTGCAAAAAGCGGCAAAACAGTTTACGCTTTATTTTCTACTGAAAAAATTGAACTCGACGGAAAAATTTTCAGGTTAACAACGCTGATTGATATAACCGAAAGTAAAAAATCTGAAAAAGCCCTGGCTGATATTTATGAAAGGGTAACGGATGGTTTTGTGGCATTAGATAAGAACTGGAACTACACTTACATTAACAGGAATGCTGCTTTAATGATGAACAGCGATGCCGAATATATAAGGGGTAAAAATGTTTGGGCTGAATTTCCTCATATGGTTGGAACTGCTGTGCAACAGGCATATTTTGAAGCGATGGAGAAGCAGGTGACCATAAACCTGGAAGAATACTTTGAACCGCAAGATATGTGGTATCTGCACATGATTTATCCATCACCCGATGCGTTATCTGTTTTTTTTAAAGACATCAATTATCGGAAAAAAGATGAAGCAAGAATTACAGATAGTGAGTTGCTTTTTAGAACGTTAATTAAGACTGCGCCGGTAGGTATTTTTGAAACTGATGCAAATGGCTCTACAACTTTTGTAAATGATACCTGGCTGAAATATACCGGAATGAAGTTTGACGAAGCGCTGGGAGATGGATGGATGGATGCTGTACACCCTGCCGATAAGGAATGGTTGCTTAAGGGATGGTATAACAAAGCTGAAACCAACGATATCTCTTCTTCGGAATACCGAATTATTGATAAAGCAGGTAACCAGCGTTGGGTAAGTGGTAAAGCTGTACCGGTAATAAATGGCGATGGCATAATTAGTAGTTATATCGGAACTATAACTGATATAACTGCGTTGAAAAATGCACTTAATGCGCTGGAAAAAAGCGAAGACGTTTTACATATTGCCCAACAAATTTCAAAAACAGGCAACTGGGAACTATATTTTGCTACCGGACAGCTTTATTGGTCTAAAGAAGTTTACCGAATATTTGATTTGGATGTGTTACCACAGGAAAAATTAAATAAAGCTTACCGAGACAGGTTTCATCCTGAAGATTTACACTTGCTGGACGAAGGAATGAAACTCATTATGAAAACAGGGGAAAGGTATGAAATGGAGCACCGCATAATTTGCAGTGATGGCAGTATCAAATATATTTTTGCCATCTCCCAAACTATAGAAGACGAAAATGGAACTAAAATAGGTATTAAAGGAACAGTTCAGGATATTACTGTACGCAAAACAGCAGAACTGGAACTGTTGGAAACCACCAGGCAGCTGAAAGAGCTAAGTACCCATTTGCAACAGGTAAGGGAAGATGAAAGGAAAAATATAGCACTTGAAATTCATGATGAATTAGGCCAACAGCTTACAGGAATAAAGATGGATATTATGTGGCTAAAAAAGAAATTAGCGCAAGGCGATGACGCAATTACTTTTAAGTTTGATGATACATTAAAACTTGTTAGCGAAACTGTAAGTTCAATCCGTAGGATTACAACCGAGCTACGCCCAAGTATTATTGACGATCTTGGGCTTAATGCTGCGTTAGATTGGCTTGTAAAGGAATTTAACGCCAGAATGGATATAAAGGTAAATTACCGAAACTATTTTGAAGATGCAGGCATAAATTCATTCACTTCAATTAACATCTTCAGAATATTACAGGAATCTCTTACGAATATTGCAAAACATGCTAATGCTAAAACCGTTGAAATTTTTATAAGTCAGCATGAAAAATTTATTCAGCTAATTATTAAAGATGATGGCTTGGGGTTTAATACAAATCAAAAACGAATTAACCCTGCTTTCGGCCTGATGGGTATTCGGGAACGTACAGATGCGTTAAAGGGGAATTTTACCATTCATTCTTCCCCGGGCAATGGTACAGAAATAAATGTAACTATTCCTTTGAATTAACAAACTTACATTAACTCACTAAGCTCCAACCAACGCATTTCTTTTTCATCAAGCGATTTAACAATCGTGCTGATTCGTTCTGCATTTTTTTGTAGATCATCATAATTAAGATTTCCTGCATTCATTTTTGCCTCCAGTTCTGCCTTTTCTTTTTGCAGTGCAGGTATTTCTTTTTCTAGTTGCTCAAACTCAAATTTCTCTTTAAAAGAAGGTTTACCACGTTGCGGGATGTTCGTTGTTGGTTGCTCACTTTTTACTTCAGCTGAGCTCTTATCGGTCACTGGTAAACGGTCTGCAGTTCCAGATTTTCTCTCTTCTGCCAATTCTTTTTCTTTAAAAGCACGGTACAAAGTATAGTTACCCGGAAAATCTTTTATAACACCATCTCCCTCAAAAGCAAAAAGATGATCAACCATGCGGTCCATAAAATAACGGTCGTGACTTACAATTAAAATACAGCCCGGAAAATCCAATAAAAATTCTTCCAACGTTCTTAAAGTCTGCAGATCTAAATCATTGGTAGGCTCATCTAATATTAAAAAATTAGGGTTGAGAAAGAGTATGCTCAACAAGTGTAACCTGCGTTTTTCTCCACCGCTTAATTTACTTAATGGTGTGTATTGTTGCTCAGATGCGAAACCAAATTTTTCCATAAACTGTGTAGCCGAAATTCTGCTGCCATCTGCCAAAGGGAAAAATTCTGCAAAATCTTTTACATAATCAATCGCACGTTTATCTTCTTTATAGCTTAAACCTTCCTGGTTAAAATTTCCAAAAACAACAGTGTCGCCATGGTTTATCTTTCCACTGTCGGGCATTTCCTGCTGCAGGGCAATTTTTAAAAAGGTTGATTTGCCTATTCCATTTTTGCCAACAATGCCTATACGTTCGCCACGTTTAAAAGTGTAATCAAAGCCTTTAAGAATAACCTTATCTCCATAGCTTTTGCTCACTTTTTTCATTTCAAGCACCTTGCCGCCAAGCCTGGTCATTTTTACCTGCAGGCTAACTTCAGTTTCCTCTTTACGTTGGCTTACCCTGTCTTCAATATCTGCAAATGCATCTTGTCGGCTTTTCGATTTTGTAGTTCTTGCCTTTGGTTGCTTGCGCATCCACTCCAGTTCCTTACGAAAAATATTTTTATCTTTTTGCAGTTCACTCGCCTGTACTTCATGGCGCAAGCTTTTCTGTTCTAAAAAATAATCATAATCGCCCTTGTACATGTAAATTTTCTCATCGTCCATTTCCAGTATTTCGTTACAAACAGCATCTAAAAAATAGCGATCATGCGTTACACAAAGCAGCGTTACTTTTTGGGCTGATAAATAATCTTCCAGCCACTCAATCATTTGCACATCCAGGTGGTTAGTAGGCTCATCCAATATCAGTAAACATTTGCCCTCGTGTAATTGGGCTTCAATTAAAGCCTGCGCAAGCGCCACTCTTTTTCGCTGTCCGCCGCTAAGGTTTTTAACTGGCTCGTTAAGGTGATGCAGGTTAAGTTTGCCTAATATCTGTTTTAATTCACTTTCAAAACTCCAGGCATTCAGCTCATCAACCTGGGCCATCAGGTCGGTAAGTTTTTCAATGTTTTCTTCCTCCTGCTCCAGGCACATTTCATATTCCTTCACCACTTTTACAACCGGGTTGTCCATTTTAAGCACGTTATCCCAAATGCTTTTATTCTCTTCAAACGGTGTATCCTGTTGTAACATAATCACTTTTATGTCCTTATGTGTCCACAAAGTGCCACTATCGGCGGTATCCAGGCCCGCAATAATTTTTAATAAAGTTGATTTGCCGCTGCCGTTTCGGGCAACCAAAGCAATTTTATCACCTTCCTCTACATAAAAGGATATATTTTTAAAAAGCGTTCTTATTCCAAACGATTTTGCCAGATTTTCTATTGAAGCATAATGCATAAGCGGCAAAGGTAAAGGAGTAAATCTTTGCAGCAGAATTGATTTTGGGTTTGAACCACTATTTTTGGAGGAGATTTTACCTGCGGTAAAATTAGGCACCCACGGATTGCACAGATTTGCACGGATAAGAAAGACTAAGAAAATAATTCGTGTAAATCCGCGTAATCCGTGGCAAAAAATAATTGCGAAGGAAATTATTATTGTTCATCTATTTTATGCTTTCATGTATTTTTTAAGGTTGATAAAATCAGAGTCATATAAAAGGGGAACTGTGCTTTCGGTTTTATTCAACATTGTTTCCAAGGCAATTCTGTTTCTGTTAACCATAATTATTGCCCGTTACTTTGGCAGCAATATCAAAACTGATATTTACTTTTTTGTATTTGCTACCATGATTTTGTTTTCGAGTTTTGTAAATGCCATTGATACTTCGGTACTTATTCCTGAATCAATGCGGCTTCGTCAAACAGAAGGCGAAGTGCCGGCAAACGCATTCCTCAATTTCTTTTTGTTGATATATGTTATAATTGCCGGACTGTTTACAATTGCCATGTATTTCTTTGGCACTGCCGTTTTCAGTCTCATTTCTAAATTTTCCGAGAGTGATATTATTTTATATCACGATTATTTCTGGATTGGATCATTTTTTTTCATATTTCATGTACTTACCAATTACCTGAATAACATTTTAACCTCGTTAAAATTTTTCAGCGTACCTATGGTAATCAGCAGCTTTAAAAGCTGCATAGTTATTGTTTGTATTTTTTTGCTGAAGGATGGTTATGATGTATTAAGTGTTTTTATTGGAGGGTTAATTTCTTATGCAATAAACTTATTGATGCAGTTATACTTTTTACATAAAGTTGCCGGTTGGCATTTTAATTTTAAAAGAGTATCCATTAAAAAAAAGATATGGAGCAATGTTTTTTACGCAGAGCTGGGGCAAGTTGCAACTGTGGCCAGCAGTATATTTCCGTTATATTTACTTAGCGGTTTTGGTAGCGGTATAATTAGTGTAATGAACTACGGAAAAAATATTGCAGATATACCAAACACTTTGGTTACATCCCAGTTTTCAAACGTAAGCGGTATAAAATTAAATGAAGAAGTTGCCCGGCGGGATTTTGCTGCTATGAATGAAACTTTTTTACGAACATCCAAACTGCTGGTGTTTTTATTGGTGCCCATGGGCTTTTTTTGTTTTGTTTTTGCTACGCCGATAGTGGAGTTGTTTTATAAGAGCAGAAACTTTTCAGATGCTTCAGTAATTGATGCTGCTTTGTTTTTAAAACTGCTGGCAGTTACTATTTTTAGCATGGGTATTAATGCTATGGTAACTAGGTTGTTTATAGCCATGCAAGCTATAAAGCAGGCTTTTTTTTATCAGATAATTTTAAGTGCATTGCTTATTATTGCCATTTGGCTTTGCACTAAATATTACGGTGCTTTTGGTTATCCTGTTGGTGTAATTGCAATAAATATTGTCAATTTTTTTGGCATGTACATTATCTGCAAAAAACTGCTGCCGCAAATTGAATATGCTGCCTTAATGAAATACACCGCTATTATCGTCTTACTAAATATGGCAATTTCTGCAGCTTTATATTTTGCCTTAAATTACAGAAGCCTCAATGGAGTATTGCAGTTGGTTTCTGGTTTTTTACTGTATTTGGTAATTTTGCTGTGGCTTAATAAAAAATTAAAATTGAACATGGAGCTTACCCATATGATTAATCACCTTAAACAACGATTTTATTAAACGCTGGTACATAAAAATATGCCGGTATATTTTCGGCCAAAAATTTTTGCGGGTAATGCACGGCCCGCTTAAAAGTTACCTGTGGTCAACATCCAGCAGCTACGATTATATTTTGGGTGAATATGAAAACCCCGAAACGATGCGATTGTTTTTGAGTTGGTTGAAGCCAGATACAGTTTATTACGACATTGGCAGCAATATCGGTTATCATGCTTTAATTGCAAACACTATCATCACCGAAGGTGAAATTTATGCCTTTGAACCCATGCCAGAAGTAAGGGCTGTTTTTGAGAAACACATCAGCCTGAACAAAAATCTTATCAGCCACAACAGTATTAAACTTTCTCCCTTGGCAATTTCAAACCAGGCTGGTGAGGTTTTATTTTCTAATGATGTTGTGTTTAGAGAAGGTAATACTTATATAAAAACATCGGATGTTTTTTCATCAGCTAAAAATAAAATTACTGTGCCTTGCCAATCGGTTGATGGTTTTTTGCAGGAAGGAAATAAAGCGCCAGATGTAATTAAAATTGATGTGGAGGGAGCTGAATATGATGTGCTGCTTGGCGCAAAAGATACGTTGCTGCAATACAAGCCCAATATCTTACTGGCAACGCATGATTATCATTTGCCGGGTGTGCAACAAAAATGCGTTGATTTTTTACATGAACTTGGGTACGATTTAAAGCACACCGGTAGTTTCAATAAATACATCAGCGGACTTGACGATTATATTGCGATACATAAAAGCAAACTGTAAATTTTGAGCAACGAAAAAAAAATAAAACTTTTAATATTAACTCCCAGCCTGCAATGTGGCGGATCGGAGAAGTTTGTTGCCACACTTTGTAATAATATTAATACTGATAAATTTTCAGTATGTCTGGCTATTATTAATAATCAAAAGCAATTTTATCCAATAACAAATGCAGCTATTGAAATTGTTGATTTAAAGAAGGAACGGGTTTTGTTTTCGCTTGGTTCAATAAAAGCAGTTGCTAAAAACTTTAAACCCGATATTATTTTCTCTACTGCCAATCATTTGAATCTGTACTTGGCAATTTTTAGAAATCAATTTAACAAGAGCATAAAATTTATTGCTAGAGAAGCAAGCATTGTAAGCATCAACAGCCGTCAGGCAAAAATGCCGCTTATCTATAACTGGTTAATAAAAAAATATTACAAAAGGTTTGATGAAATAATTTGCCAGTCGGTTTACATGCAGCAGGATTTGATTCATCATTATAATATTGATGCTGGTAAAACTATAGTAATTCATAATGCTGTAGTAGAAGCACCTTTATCCGTCACCCCGAAAAAAAATAAAGAACAAGAATATAAATTTATAACTATTGCCCGCCTTAGCGAAGAAAAAGGAATAGAAAGGCTGGTACATGCCGTAGGCCTGCTTTCAATTCCATACAAATATTACATTATTGGAGAAGGAGCTAAACGGAATGATTTGCAACAATTAATTGAGAAGCTACACTTACAAGACAAGATTTTTTTAGTGGGAGAAAAAGAAAATCCTTTCAACGGTGTGGAGGATGCTGACCTTTTTTTATTTGGTTCTTATTACGAAGGCTTTCCCAATGTTTTGCTTGAAGCTGGAACTTATGGCATACCAGCAATAGCCTTTAATGTACCGGGTGGAATTGCCGAAATTATCAAAGATGGAGAAAATGGTTTATTGGTTAATGATAACGACCTCATTGCCTTCGGCGCAGCTATAAAAAAAGCCCTTGCTTTAAATTTCGATAGAAATAAGATAATAGAGAACACAAAAAAACGTTTTGCTGTAGATACAATCATCCCAGCAATAGAAAATTTAATTTTTAAGCTTGCCGCAAATAATTAACAGATATTTGCGCTGGAGCTAATGAAAATTTGAAAACGAATGAATGGTAACAAGCCTAAGCTGCTGATTTTTATAAATACTTTACAAATTGGTGGAGCAGAGCGGGTGGTATCACTTTTACTTGCTCATTTAAAAGATGACTTTGAAATTCACCTGGCTTTGTACAGCAGCTACATTGATTATGCAATACCAGAAGGCGTAAAAATATTAGATTTTAAACAGCCGCTCTTACAAAATAAAATCATCAGGTTTTTAAAACTTCCATCAATATCGTTAAAACTTTTTCGCTATCTCAAAAAAAATAACATTAACAGCTCCGTTGCTTTTTTATACCGCCCATGCTACGTCAACGCCATCATTAAAAGTTTTTTAGGCTATCGTGGTCAGGTAATTATGTGCGAAGGCACACACCAAACCACCATGCAGGAAAGCCATTCGGTTATTTACCGAATGTTTTCAAAATTTATGGTGATGTATTCCTACAAGCGTGCCGATTTAATATTGGCAAACTCCTACGCTATACAAACAGACCTGATAGAAAACTTTAAGATAAAAACCCCGGTACGGGTTGTGTATAATCCGGTGGATCTGCAGTTAATAAAATCAAATGCGGCGGAAGAACCCGATTTTGTTTTTGATAAAGATTGTTTCCATTTTATAACCGTTGGCAATTTAAGAAAGGAAAAAAATCAATTATTGATGATTCAGGCATTTTTTATTTTAAAAAATCTGCCTTGTAAACTTTTAATTGTTGGTGCCGGTGCTATGGAACAGGAGTTAAAACAAAAGGTTTGGGACCTGGGCCTTACCGATAAAATCATTTTTTGTGGCTTCGATAAAAATCCATTTAAATATGTTAGCCGCAGCGATTGTTTTGTGCTTAGCTCCAATGTGGAGGGTTTTCCAAACGTATTAATTGAGGCGTTGGCTTGCGGTAAACCGGTAATATCTACCGACTGCAGCTCCGGTCCAAGGGAATTGTTGGCACCCGCAACTGATCTCCATCACCGGGCGCTCAATACCTACGAAATTGGCGAATATGGCATTTTAACTCCGGTTAAAGATGTTATTTCGCTAGCCAATGCCATGAAAAAAATGTACGAAGAAACAGAACTGCGCAAGCTATTTGCTTCAAAAGCGGCAAAAAGAGCCGAACAGTTCGATGTGGATGAGATTAAGCAATATTTCCATGTGGCTTTTACAGGCTTATAGCAATCATCTATTAATCCTTTTGGAAAGATCTATTTAACATAATTATTTTCATAGGGTTTGATGGCTTAGGTATGGCTTTACCATGACTTTACTATGGCTTTGCTATAAGGTTAGCACAGGGTTGATACAAATGATGTTACACTGAAAAAAACTTCACTGTCAGCTATTTTTTGTGATATGACTGTGGTACTTAGCTTTTCTTCTTTTACCCCGATAATTATTGCCTAT
>JBBQPX010000072.1:0-10218 GCA_038216775.1 Chitinophagales bacterium | reverse complement strand
GAGCCTGGCAAAAAGATACAGCCCGTTAACAGTAATCAGTCTGGCTTTACCGGGTTTCATGTCTATAATTTGTGAGAATTGATTTTGAAAGAAAAAGTCTTCATCAAGTTGCATCTTATTTAGCTGCTCATCACTAACCTGGTTTGGTGAGTAACCTAAAGGCTTATCGTTGCGCTCGTAAAATACCTGTATATAAACCGCCCAAAGAATAATAACCGGAAGCAGTACCAGTAACACTAATCCAAACAGTATAAGGCCAACCCAGCGTATAGAAGGCGTTTTAATTTCTTCTTTTGCCCAGGCAAAATCTGGATTGGAAAATACATTTTTTTGCAGATGCTGGTGAATGGCCTGTGCTGACTTCCCGTTCCAGTCGCCTTTTTCCAGTTCAGCAAGCATGTAGTTTCGTAATTCTTTTTCCTGTTTTATAGTTTGTAAACTTCGCCCCGGAGCACCAACATAAAATGCGGCTTCCTTGTGTCTGAATTTTTTAAAATAGCCAACCCTGTCTTGCGTAGTGTAGCCTTCGCAGTTATTGTAGATATCGTCAAGCAGATTATTTACACTTAGTTTTACAGATAAGTCAACCAGATGGTTTTCTAAATCGCCATCAAAATTGCTTGAGAAAGCCAATTGGGCAGGAAAGTCTTTACCATTAACAGTTGCTTCATCAATGATAACGAAACGGGCATAATGCACATTACCCAGGCTTTTCAGCGCAGTTTTTACTGCATCACTGCTTCTTAGTAAGACTTCTTTTAACCGCTCCAGCTTACCATTACTAACCGGTGCAACTAAGGTGAGTGCGCTTTGGTTCATAAATAAAAAGTTTTGGCAATTCTCAAATCTAATAAAAAAAATTTATATTTGAAAGCAATTTCGATTTTCTTTCTTCCCGATGAAAAGCCTGCCGTAAACTATTTTACAAAATATTTTAACCGCCAAAACAACTGCAAATGCCGATCATCAGCAACGACCTAAACCCGATTGTATTTAAAAAAGACTTTTCTTATGCTAAAACTTACCCAACGTTTGTAAGCCTTAATACGGGCGGGCCGGATGAGATAGCGAGGTGGATTTTGGACCGTAATGATATTTTGTATAAAGATGAACCGCATGCACCACACCTATGTACTAAAGCAGTAAAAAAATTAACAGGTAAAAATATTTCAGGCAACAATCCTGTTTTGGTAACTACTGATGCATTGATATACAGGACAGACAGCATCATCAGTTATTTTGAGCAACGGTGCCTGCCCGAAAAAAAACTGCTGCCTGCAGACCCTGCAAAAAGAAAAGAGGTTATTGAATTGTACAATCTTTTTACAGATAATCTGGAAGATAAAATCTCCAAATATGTAATGGGAGAAATTCTGCCTTTTGCCAAAACCGCAAAAAAACTATTTAAACAGAGAGTACCAAAAAATGAAAAGATTAAAATCAGCATAAGCTATGGCTCAATTCGCAAAGCACTGAAAAAAGAAATGAATATTGAAGCCAATACAGCTGCGGAAAGGCTCTTTGAAATAAATAAAATCTTTGAACAGGTTAGCAAAATTTTAAGTGATGGCAGAAGATATTTAACTGGAGATAATTTTACCTTAGCAGATTTAGCTTTTGCCGCAACGGCCGCTCCGCTTATATTACCAGTTGAATACGGCGGCACCGGAGTTGCTGGTTTATTAATATATCAGGTGCCTGATGACATGCGAAAAACAATAATGGAATTAAGGTCAACAGCAGCAGGCCAGTTTGTATTGCGGTTGTACCAGGAGGAGCGCCCCGACATGCATGCACAGGAAGAATTGCCGGAAGACCCAAGCGGCTTTAAGCTCTTACTTAAAAGATTAGCCATTCGCCTTGCAGCAGGGCAGCCCGGTTTATTCTATTTTCTGCAGCGCAAGTTTCCTGTACTTAAAATACCCTTTGTTAAGTTACTCACTGTTAATAAAAATGATTTACTCGTTGAGTTTCTTAGCAGAGATGAAGACTTTACTGTAGAAGAAATTAACTCCGAAAAAATGAGCGACCAGAAAGGTGCTTTCTTTTTAGGAATGGATAAAATGAATCCACAATTTGATAGAGAAAGAAACTTTGTAAGGCGAGCTACTAAAAAAGATGATCTTGATAATATAAGAACATTTGTAAGAGCAAAAGCTGAAGACATAGTTAGCAATGCAAAGCAATATGGCAAATTAGATGTGGCCAATACGCTCGACCACCCTGTGTTAATTGGTTTACTCGCTTATTATTTTGGCGTAACCACACCATCTGAACCAAAAATGAAAGAATGGTGCAGCAGACTTTTTTATGATCTGTTTTTAAATTTTACAGGCAATAAAGAGAAGCATCAACTGGCCGTTAACGCAGCGTTTGAAAGAAAGACCTGGACGCTGGAAATAATAAAAAAATATAAACAAGATTTAAAAGATGGCAAACCAATTGCTGATAACCTGCTTAGCCGATTAATTATTATGGCCCAGGAGCCAGGCAATGAATGGGCAAATGATGAATCGCTGGAACGCAATATAGGTGGCTTATTAACCGGCATATTGGAAACAACAAACAAGGCTGTAATTTTTGCACTTGATGCGCTGTTCAGAAATCCTGATATAATGCCCGGTGCTATTGAAGCGGCGCACAGTATGGACACTAAAAAAATGTTTGGATATGTGTCGGAAGCGCTTCGTTTTAATCCCGTACAACCGGGCGTTATCAGGTACTGCGAAAGCAAACAATTTATAAGCGGCAAAGGCGATAAAAATTATACCATACCTGCAAAAAGTAAAGTGTTTGCACTTACCGCCTGCGCCATGTTTGATCCTGCTGCTTTTCCGGAACCTAAAAAATTTAACCCGAACAGAGAATCATCAGTATATATGAATTATGGTTTTGGGCCGCACGAATGTTACGGCAAGTATATCAACTCAATAACGATTCCTGAATTGGTTGCTGCGGTTTTACGGTTAAAAAATGTAAGGCGTGCAGAGGGTTGGGCAGGTAAGGGAACTGGCCTTAAATTGAATTCATTCCCAAACAATTTTGTTGTGGAATTTGATTCATAGAAAAGCAGTTTTTTAAAAGCATCAGGAGTATTATTTTTCAAAATTTTCAAAATAAAATTATCATGACAGCAGATAAACTTTTTCAATTATCGTCCCTGGTTTCTGGCATTGGCTGGATAATTATTTTAGTAGTAAGCCCATACCGTAAAAACTTTGACAAGTTTGTTTTGGGCATTGTAGTAGTGATGATAGCTGCACTTTATACGTGGATGAACATGTCTAATTTTGATCCATCGGTGTTTAAAAGTTTCAGTACTTTGAAAGGCGTTTCCGGCTTATTTCAGAATGATGATTTGCTGCTTGCCTGCTGGCTTCACATTCTGGCTTTTGACCTTGTAGTGGGCGTATGGATAAAAAAGAACGCTGTTAAACATGGCATTAGTCACGCTGCTACTTTACCTGCACTTATTTTGTGTATTCCTTTTGCACCATTTGGATTTATAATTTACATAGTTACAAGATGGATAGTAACGAAGAAATACTTCGCTGAAAATTTTTAACGCTAAAGTATTTAATGGTTTAACTTACTTGCAGCGTCACTATCTGTATACCAATATAGTTTTCTATTTAGTGGATTGATAAGTTGAGCAGGATAAATTCCTGGTTGATAATCGCCTGTTAATACAGTCTTTAAAACAGTTGCCTTTTTTCTGCCAGTTACCAGAAAAAGTATTTCGTGTGCATTGTTAATTAACGGAGCCGTCATAGAAACACGAAATACTTTTTCCTGTGCCACATACACATCTCTAATACCTGCAAATTTTTCTTTGAGAATATCTGTGTGAGGGAAAAGAGAAGCAGTATGTCCGTTTTCACCAAGGCCAAGCAGTATTAAATCGAACTGCATTTCTTCAGCTTTAAAAAAATCTCTTAATGTTCTTTCGTATTGTAAAGCGGCCTCTGCCGGGGGCAGATTAACAGGTATAATAAAAACGTTTTCAGGCGGAATATCAGTTTTATCAAGCAGCAATATTTTTGCGTGAAAAGCATTATTCCTTTCATCTGTTAAAGGAACACAGCGTTCATCTCCCCAGAAAACAAAAGTATTTTTCCAAGGCATACGTTTAATATGCTCAGGCTGGGCTAAAAGCTGGTACAAGCTTTCCGGTGTATTTCCTCCTGAAAGCGTTAAAGTAAATCTTCCTTTTTCAGCCACTGATTTTTCAGCGGCTGAAATAATAAACTCTGCCGCAGCATTATTAAAAGCTTCGGCATCTTCAAATACTTCCAAATTATATTTCGCTTCTGTTTTCATTATTTTTCTGGCGGCACAAAAAACCAACTGTTTCCATCTTTTGCAATTAAAGCTTCAGCATCTTCCGGGCCTTGCATACCTGCGGCATAATTCGGAAAATTAATGGAAGGATTTGCTTCCCAAACATCTATGATTGGCATTAATGCTTTCCATGCAGCTTCCACCTGGTCTCCACGCATAAATAATGTGGAGTCGCCTTCCATTATGTCCAGCAATAAAGTTTCATAAGCTTCTGGCGTTCCCGCTTTGTCAGCATCATCATAATTAAACTGCATATCTACCGGGTTAAGCACCATTTTTAAACCGGGCCTTTTTGCCTGAAACTGAAGTTGAATCCCCATGTGCGGCTGTATGTGCAGCATTAATGTATTGGGCTGCCAGTGCGCTCTTGCATCTACAGGAAATGTTTGGTGAGGTACCGGCTTAAATCTAATGGTTATTATTGACGTTGTTTCATTTAACCGCTTACCGGTACGCATGTAAAACGGAACACCTTGCCAACGCCAGTTATCAACAAAAAACTTTACTGCAGCAAATGTTTCCTTGTTCGATTCTTTATTTACGTCCGGCTCTTCACGGTAACCAATAACTTTTTTCCCTTGTATCCATCCGGCACCGTATTGCCCACGCACGGCATAATCATGCACCTCTTCCTTTTCTATTTTACGCAGTGCATTCAACACATCTACTTTGCGGTTACGCACTTCATCAGCTTCAAAAGAAACCGGTGGTTCCATAGCAATTAAACAAAGTAATTGAAAGAGATGATTCTGAATCATATCTCTAAGTGCACCAGCAGTTTCATAATAATTCCCTCTATTTTCAACACCTAATTGCTCCGATACGGTTATCTGCACATTATCAATATAATTGCGGTTCCAGATTGGTTCAAACAAAGCATTGGCGAAACGGAATGCTAAAATATTTTGTACCGTTTCTTTACCCAAATAATGGTCTATGCGATAAATCTGCGACTCATCAAAAATACCATGCAACAAATCATTAAGTTGTTTTGCACTTTCAAGATTATGCCCAAAAGGTTTTTCGATAACTATTCTGCTTTTCTGCTTGTTTTTTGCTAGGCCAGAACTTGCAACATTTTTTGCAATCTCTTCAAAAGAATTTGGTGGAACTGCTAAGTAAAAAATTCTGTTTGCAGTAACCTTCCACTCCTTTTCATACGCCTTAATTTTTTTCTCTACGGCTGTGTAAGTTGTACTTTTATTAAAATCGCCCGGCGAGTACAGCAATTGTTCAGCAAATTTTGTCCATTGGCTTTTTTTTGCTTTTCCCCTTCGGGAGAATTTATTTACGCCTTGAAGCAACCTCGCTTTAAATGCATCTTGCGTAAGTTTTGAACGGCTTACACCAATTACAGCAAATTTTTCGGGCGTCCAGCCATCTAAATAAAGATTGTAAATGGCTGGTATAAGCTTACGCCAGGTAAGGTCGCCGGTAGCACCTAGTATAACTATCACACTTGCCTCCGGTTTAATTTTTTCTATTGATTCCATATGCTAATTCGTTTGATTCCATTTAGTGTGAAAAGTTCCTTCTTTATCGATACGCTCATATGTATGTGCTCCAAAATAATCTCTTTGCGCCTGTAATAAATTAGCAGGTTGCCAACCGCTTCTGTAGCTATCATAATAACCAAGTGCCATCATCATTGCCGGCATAGGAATACCATTATCAATAGCTGCCTTCAGTACATACCGAATCCCATTTTGAGATAGTTGTAATTTATCGACAATAGCTTTACTAACCATTAAATTTGACAGTTCTTTATCCTCTATAAACGAAGTATAAATATCTTCTAATAATGCCGCACGGATAATGCAACCCCCACGCCAAATTTTCGCAATATCTGCAGGCTTTAAATCGTAACTATAATTTTCTGATGCTTTTTGCAACAAAGCAATTCCTTGAGCATACACCGTTATCATGGCAAAATAAAGTGCATCTTCAAGGGCAGCAATTAACTCCGTTTTTTCATCTGACAATTTCACATCCGGACCAGAAAGTATTTCAGCAGCCGCAAGTCTTTGTTTTTTGTATGCTGAAATATCCCGCATAGCTACTGCAATATCAATAACAGGAATTGGCACCTGCAGTTTAATAGCATCTTCCGACGCCCAACCGCCGGTTCCTTTTTGTCGGGCACTATCCAAAATCACATCAACCAGATCATTACTGGTTAATTCATCTTTTTGTAAAAAAATATCCGCTGTAATTTCTATAAGAAAAGATTGTAGTTTACCATTGTTCCAGTCTGCAAAAATCTGATGCAACTCTTTGTTGGTATGCTTTCCAAAAGATTTCAAAATATGATAGGTCTCGGCAATTAATTGCATTATACCATACTCAATACCATTATGTACCATTTTTACATAATGCCCCGCAGAACCAGGACCAAGCCAGGTTACACAAGGTTCACTATTTACTTTAGCAGAAACTGCTTCCAACATTGGAGCCACGCTAGCATAAATTTCTTTAGGGCCGCCGGGCATTATACTGGGACCAAAACGTGCACCAGATTCTCCACCGGAAACACCAACACCCATAAAATGAATATTAGATTTCGCTAATTGCTCGTAACGAAGATTTGTATCTGTAAAATGAGAATTACCGCAGTCCATAATTAAATCATTTTCAGATAGAAGTGGCTTCAACTCATTAATTACATCATCCACAATTTTCCCTGCAGGCACAAGCAGCATTATTACTCTTGGAACTTTCATTGATTTGATAAACTCATCCAACGAAGTTGTAGCAGTAACTTTTTTCCCTTCGGATTCAGAAATCATGGTTTCAACCTGCGTTGAACTTTTATCGTAGCCAATTACACTAAAGCCGTGATCTCTTATATTAAGCACGAGATTTCGCCCCATGGTTCCGAGCCCAATCATCCCAAAATCATAACTTTCATTTGCCATAAATATTAATTATTTTTTGCTGTAGAATATTCAGTATTGAACTTAATTAAAACAATATTTTAAACCTTTTTGCAGACAACAATTTCTACTGTTAAAAAACAATGCGATAAAAAGTTTAGGTTGCAGTTTGCAATAGTCTTACTAAAGTTAATGCAAACAAGGCTTTTTTTAAAAGATTTTTGCTACATATAAAATCGATTATGCTCGCATTGAAGTTAAACACTTTATAGGGATACCAATCTACTTACCAGTGGTTAACAATAAGATAACTGAAATTATTGAGAAGGATTTTAAATGATAGAAACAAGGCTATTTTAGTCTATTAAAGATGATATCTTGCTATTACCGCATTCCGTAATGGAGAGCGTTTAAAATTTCTAAATACACAATTCCAATAAATTTCTAAAACTATTTCCATTAGTATTTTATTATCCCACATAATATTCACTTTTATATTTGGTTACAAATATTCTCTACGGATAATTAAAAATTACTAAAGTTTATTTAGGATATTATTGTCCGAAATAGATTTTGTTTGTACTTTTGCAATTGCAATCAATCGCAATTAATTATGAAGCATTCAAAATACTGTATTGCACTATTGGCTGTTTTACTTTTCAATAGCCCTGTATTTAGCCAAACTGCACCAAATGGTAAATCCCTTTTTTCTGAACCTGGTATCCTTATCACAATTTTGCTTATTTTAATTCCTATTTTGGCAGGTTTGCTAATTTTCTCTTTACGATTAAAAAAAGTAGTAGATAAAGTTAAAGAAGGTAAAGATGAAGATGAAGCTACACGTTTTGCAAATTATCTGGCTAACCTGGAAGGTGATGAAATTGATACTGTTTTAGAAAAGAAAAAAAAAGCAGAAGCTTTCAGGCTGGCTAATAATGAATTAAGTGGCGATCTTACTCCATCTGATGATAAGGGATTGATTACCCATGTTGGCGAACAAACAAATATGGGTTTTGTGGCTACTAAAAAAAAAGCCCTGAAACGCCCGAACATTGATCCGCATTTATCAAAATTGATTCTTTGGTTTTTAATTAGCGCAACATGCTGGCTTTTATTTGGCACTACGGTTGGCGAGTACCTCGGTATTAAATTCGTAGCACCAGATGCAGACCATGTAAGCTGGTTAAGTTTTGGTAGGCTAAGGCCGGTACATACCAACGCTGTCTTCTGGGGCTGGAGTTCTTTAGGCATGTTGGGGCTAGGTTATTATGTAATACCAATGGTAAGCAACACAAAAATTGCGAGCCTTAAACTTGGCTGGTATTCGTTGTATTTAATTAATGCTGCGGTTATTATTGGTAGCCTCTGCCTTATGGGCGGCATTAATAATGGTGGCGGTGAGTACCGTGAATATACATGGCCTGTAATGGGGCTTTTTGCATTAGCGCTGGTGCTTACACTTATAAATTTTTTAAAAACAATTGCTAACAGAACTACTAAAGAAATATATGTATCTAACTGGTACATTGTTGCTGCCGTTATATTTACTATAATAATTGCGCTGGTAGCTTATTTGCCTTTTTGGCAAGATGGATTAGGGGAAACTATTGCGCAGGGATATTATATGCACCAGGGTGTGGGCATGTGGTTCATGCTTTTTAGTCTTGGGTTAGTATATTATTTTTTGCCGCAGCAATTAAACAAACCAATCTACTCTTACAGTTTGGGTATTATGGCATTTTGGGCACAAATACTTTTTTATACAGTCATCGGTACTCACCATTTTGTTTTTAGTTCTATACCCTGGTGGCTGCAAACCGTAGCCATTGTGGGCAGTGTAGGTATGATTATTCCAGTTGTAGCAGGCACAGCTAATTTTCTACTCACCTTCAATGGTTCCTGGTACAAAATAGGCAGTAGTTATACCTTGCCTTTTTATTTGGTAGGTATCATATTTTATTTTTCAGGTTCTATGCAGGGCACTGCAGAAGCATTTCGCTCAACCAACCTTATTTGGCATTTTACTGACTTTACAGTGGCGCACTCTCACTTAACCATGTATGGTATTATTGCCTTTTTATTATGGGCGTCTATATATGCAGTAGTGCCCAGGCTAACGGGTAAAGAGCCATCACATACCTGGGTGGGCGTACACTTTTGGATGGCATTAATTGGCTTACTTTTTTATACTGTTCCATTAATGATTGGCTCAACTTTAAGAGGTATGATGTGGCAGGATGCAAAGCCATTTATTGATAGTGTTACCATGATGTTTCCTTATTGGCTGTGGCGGGCAATAGGTGGCAGCATGATGTGGCTTTCGCATATTGTTTTTGCATACAACATGTACAAGATGATAATGGGTAAAGAGGATATTAATATTCGAAAAAAAGGAGTTGAATTATTAAAAGAATTATAGGCGGAAAATAATTTTCAGGAAGTTAGTGGTCGTAATACTTTTGTTTTTATTATAATCGAAGATTTATCAGTTCTTATTTTTTCTAACGGAAAAATAAAACAAATTACGCTGTTACAAATCGTCAAATAAGTGGCAAATGAAATTCAGTTATCAATTATAAAAATGTAATCAATATAAAATGGACATCTTTAGCAATCATAAAAGATTATACACTACTGCTTCTTTAATGTTTTTAGCACTTACGATTTTAGTGGCAGTTATACCGGCACTAAACAACCAAAAAAATAATCACCCCCTGCCGGGAAGTGAACCTTTGACAACAGCGCAGCAAAACGGCAAAAATGTTTACATCGCCAACGGCTGCGTGGCCTGCCATACTCAACAGGTACGTAATGTTGATATGGATAAAATGTGGGGTACCCGACCCAGCATTGCAGCTGATTATGCCGGTAACAAACGCATCAGTCCCTGGGTAAATACTGCTACCTTAATGGGCACAGAACGCACAGGGCCTGACCTTACAAACATCGGTACCAGACAAGCAAGTATTGACTGGCAATTATTGCATTTATTTCAACCGAGGGC
>JBBQPX010000071.1:0-10254 GCA_038216775.1 Chitinophagales bacterium | reverse complement strand
GTAATAGTGCCAGTAGTTAATGATGGAAATGTATCATCCTACGCTCCTGAAAGTTTTTACGGAAGCTGGCAGGAGGTGAGTAGAAAAAATACGAGCGATAAAGCAAAATTAAACATTGGTATTGGCGATACTGTTTACCTCCGGCTTTCTAAAACGTATGCTATGTACCGCCCTGGAACCGCTTATGCTCCTATGACGGGTTCTATGGATACAAAAGAAAATAATCTTAATGTGGCCTATAACGACTTCAAAATCGTTTCCCTAACTAACGAATTAATGGTTTTAGAAAATTATGGAATAAGTATCATGACTTTTCTGAAAACAAGTAACCCATTTTATTGGGAGATAAATCATCACGTTACACCTGTTAAGTTGATTAACCTTAGTTCGGTATCATTAATAAAAAACTGGGATGTTTTCAGAATTTCACCTTCTAATGCTGCGCAGGAAACTGATGCAATATCGTCGTTAGTTATAAACAATATAAATGCAGACAGCAGTTATTCGGGTAATATTAGTTTTGGTAAATGGGATGATAAAAATGTGAATACCGAACCGTGTACATTTAGTTTCACAAAAAATAGACTCAATATCAAAGCATCTTCTTTTAATTGGGATGGCGATATTTCCAAAGCGAATGGTGATACAATCATCTTTGCATCTAAAGGCGTTACATATCATTTAAAAAAGCAAGAAGCGGTTCAACCTGCATTGATTGATACAGGCACGATGGTTATCGACCTTAGAGATACATCATTAACACACGACTGGCAGGTTTATAAAGCTGAAGCTTTGCCAGGTTTTATAAAATCGGAAACTGCAATTATACGCAAGCTCAATATTCAAACAAACGAAACAATACTTAAATATATAGGTGAGGTAACTTTTGATATGCTAGGTAAAAGACTTACAAGAGCATGTACAATTGAATTTATTGTTGACTACGAAAAGAAAGCATGGATTAATATTGTAAGTGTAGATGGAAATAATTGGACAATTGAGCTGTTTAAAGCTGATGGTAAGGAAATGATTTTTGGCCGGTATCCTCAAGGAATTCGATATTCTTTAAGTGTAAATTAGTAGAGAAAATTCAGCATTTAAAGCTAATGTTTGTTATTTAAACGCACAATAGGTTAAAATGAAATGCTTAAAAAACGAAGTGCCTGAAACTTAATTTTGTATAAGTTTAGTTGTAATATTGACCATGCTGATAACCTTTAAATAAAATAGGCACACAAATTGCAACAGTACTATTTTAACCCACTCAAAAATTTAAAAATTATGAAAAAAATATTTTTAGCATTAACAGTTTTGGCAATAGGTTTTACTGCCTGCAAAAAAAGTGATAACAATAACTCTTCGTCTGTTACTACCACTGCGGTAAACTCTACTGTAACGTCAGGCACATGGAGAGTTACTTTTTTTAGTAATAATGGCACAAATGAAACCAGTAACTACGGAGGCTTTAATTTTACATTTGTTGCAAACGGTACTGTAGCTGCGGCTAATAGTCTATTTGCAGTTAATGGCACTTGGAGCACGCTTGTTGACAACAGCAAAGTTAAATTGACCATGAATTTCCCCACTCCTACGGTGAATGCATTTTTAGAACTTAACCAAGATTGGGAGGTAACTGCTCGTACTGATATCAAAATTACCATGCAACATGTAAGCGGTGGTGCTGGCGGAACGGATTATTTAACAATCGAAAAGAATTAATCGCTTATAAACTCTCCCGGAATTTATTTTGCAAAAAATATTTTGTGCTACATGATTTTTAATAAAATCATGTAGCAATTTATTAGTCAATTATTAATTTGTTAGTTTTTAAGCGGCGATTTTAAAATACTATACATTTTACCAAACCTTGCCAACGCCTTATTTTTTTCGAAGCTGGTAATTGTGTTAAAAATAGATGGCGAAAGTATTTTGCCTGTTTTGTCAATTATTCCCCAGGCGTCATCGTAAAAAACAAAAATGCCATTTTCTCCGGGCGTTATATTTTTATAAATGGGTTTAATAACACTGTTGCCGTTCTTATCTATAATTCCCCATTTATCGCCAACCTGCACTTTAGCATATCCTTCACTGTAAGAGTCGCAACTGTCGTATTGCGGTTTAATAATCATGTCGCCTTTGGTATTAATAAAGCCCCATTTTTTATTTTCTCTTACAGCCAGTTTTCCTTCTTTTGTAAATTTTAAAAAGTCGATGCCTACAAGCCTTTTTACTGTTTCGCCTTTTGGATTTATCATTTCGTAAACACTATCTCTGTTTATTATAGCTGCATCTTCCCATATTGGCCAGGCGGATTTTGCATTAATGCTAAAGGCTTCCTGCAGGTTGGTATTAATGTAATAATAAGTATTGGGGCCGTTTTTATTAGAGATGGTGCCAAGAGCGAAACCAGATTTGAAATCAGTTAAGGCATCATACTTCCGGGGAAGATTGAGCAACTTTCCATTTTTATCCATAAAATAATAAATGCTGTCTTTTTTTATTACGGCCATCCCATCACTAAATACCCCAGAAACTTGATATTCGTCAAAGGGAATAAGTATTTGTCCTTTTGTATTGATGTAGCCATACTTTGTTTTGCCATTAATAGTTTGGCTTACCCTGCTAATGCCTTCTTTAAAGCCGCTAAAACCGGTATAGTCTGGGGAAATAACCTTGTTCCCATTAATGTCAATAAAACCATATAAATCCTTTGCCTTCGATTTAAAGCCAGCCATGCCCTCCGAAAAATTATAAATGGCAGTACAGTCATCTATATCTTTTATTTCTTTTCCATTAATATCAACCAGTGCAAAAGGGTAATCCATATCTGCATCAACAGCATAACCATCTTTAAAAGTTTTTAGGTTTGCACCCTCCGCATCAAAAGTGCCAAAATCTTTACCGCTTTTATTAATATAATGATATTTGTTATCAGTCATTTTTACCCATGCTCCACCTGTCTCATCAAACATTGTTGCATATAAATAAACAGGCTTTATAACCCATTTACCTGTCGCATCCAAATAGCCATAGCGGTTAGTTTCAGGGTCTTTTGCGTATGCCAGTCCATTCTCAAAAGCTGAGATGGTTTCATACATGATCGGAATTATTTCTTCTCCTTTTTTATTTATGTACCCATACAAGGTTTTGTATTTTGTTTCTGAATTGGACTTGCCAACTTTTGCCATTCCATTTGGATTGAAATCATCGGCCTGGTCATATTTTGTTACAATAACTTCATTTCCTTTTGCATCCAGATAACCATATTTGTTACTTACCATACAGCGGATCATTTTTTCTGCAGATGAATTCAACGTATATACGGATTTCGATTTATCAAAAATCCAGTTACCCTTTACATCAATAAAACCGTATTTTCCTCCGCCTTCAACTCTTGCCACACCATCTTCTGTAAACAATTGAAAACTGCTGTAAGTTGGTGGTATTAGTTCTTTGCCAGTAGCATCCATCAAACCCCATTTGGTATCTTTTCTAACTGCCACCAGGTTTCCATTTATAACTACAGAATTATATTCTATAGGTATTACAAGTTTGTTTTGAATATTTAAAACGCCGTAGCTAGTTTTATTGTTTTCGTATTTAGTGACTCTTAAAAGTGTTTTGCTACTGCTTTCCAGGCTAAGGGAATTGTAGTCGCAGGGTATAATCTGTTTACCTGTTTTATCTATTAAGCCCTGTTTGCCATTTAATTTTATTACCGCAAAGCCATTTGTAAACGCAGGAATTCTATCGCTGCTAGTAAGTTTAAGGTCGAGTGTAGGCATAATCATTACTTTCTGATTTGCATTCATGTAGCCAATCTTACCATCTTTTTCGAATCCAAAAAGCCCTTCGCCACAATACTCCAACCTGGTATAAGAAAGTTTTGATTTTACTAAAAAGGCTTTGTTTACCTGTGCGGTTAAAGCAAATGGCAGCAGTAATAAAGTAATTAATAATTTCATAGTTTTCGTTTTTTGAAAATTACGAAATACACCGTATATTTTTCTACCCACTATTGGGTATTTTACACATAATAATTCATTTTGTTTTGGGTAGAAAGTATGTTGTTGCAGCAAGTTACCAGGTTTTAACTTTCCGCTTTAAATGATGATAGTGAAAAAGAATGTTGTCGTAAAAAAAAGCAATGAGTAAAAAGGCAACCGCTACAAGCAGCGTTTCCATTTTAAAACTACTATAAAGTAAACCGCCGATAACGCACCCCCAAAAAAAGCAGCCGATGATAGACAGTTTAAGATGAATGCTTTTTGACAGCATTCGAAATTGTTGCGTTTTCCGATAAAAAAATAATTGCGATACCTCAATGCCTAAATCAGTGAAGAGGCCCGTTAGGTGTGTAGTTCTTACTACTGATTGCGATACCTTAGTAACCAATGCATTTTGCAGGCCCATGGCAAATAACAAACAACACGCAATTAGCTGACCATAAGTTTGTAAAATGTCACCGCTTCCCAATAGGGCAACTCCTGTTAAAATAATGATTTCAACCGCCATAGGAAATGCAAAAGCTATCTGCGTATTTTTTCTGCTCATTATTTCTATCAAAAAATTTGAAACAAATGCTCCGGCAAAAAAGGAAAGGATGAAAAACAAATAAAAAAAAGCTGCTTGATAATGTTTGTTTGAAATATCTTCTGAAAAAAACGCAAAGTGTCCGGTTACATTTGTACTAAGTACTTTTACCGATAGCACGCCTGTAATATTTACAATGCCTGCCACAAAAGACAGCATAGATGTCAACTTTAAATTATGACATAAGTTCTGCTTTTACCCTGATGCCGAAACATTTTTTTTGCAAGGTTACTGTTATATCAAATGGTAGCTATAATTCCTGAATTTTAGCACCGACAGAAAAGTAAATTTTGAACTTTATTTTGACAGTCGTAAATACATACGAACTGCTGCAATTAAAAATCACGCCGTAATTATTTTATTATTATATTTATTAAATCAATTTTTATGGTAAAAGATATAAAAACAACTGATGATGAAGCCTACTGTTTCAACTGTGGAGCTTCTCACCCTACAGATAGCAGCATTGTTACTGTTGGATACCGCACAGGCGGAGCAAAAAGTTCTTTTGTAAAAGAACCCAGACCGCATTGCAGAGACTGCGCTAATATCAACAATTCAGTGTCAAATATATTTTACATTATCGCCTTGATAATTGCCGCCATCTTCATGATCAAATTCATCAGTTTTGAGTGGATAAACAATTTAAACTAACCACATGAAAAAAGAAAAACTTGCCCTAGATAAAAAATTATTGCTCAATACTTTGATTGCTATTTATAGTTTTAACGATGCGTCATTTGATTTGCTGGTGAATGTAACAAAAGCTGAAAGGGCTGTTGTGGCAGATCAATTGGATAAACTTACAAGCATTGGTATACTTACTGGCAGCGATGTGCAGCACAAAATTATTACAGCAAAAAGAGACAAGGCCAAAACTATTTTAGCGGAGCATGGCGTTATTTATACCGAGGTAGAATTTAATGAAGCTATTTACCGCTATCAAAAAATAATTACGAGTCAGAATGCTTCAGCAATTAATAATCCAGAGAAGGTTATTAAACAACCTGTTGGTGATATGAACGCTTCTTTTGATATAGAAAAAAATGAAGGCCATCGCTTAAAAACAAAAAAAATACTGAAATATTTATTGATTATTAACCTTGTATTGGGCTTACTCACTTTGCTGGTGGTTACTATGCCGCATGTAGTTAGAAAATTTAAGCGTTCAATCACTGCGGAGAATATTTTAAAAAAAGAGCTACACCAAAACCTTACAACAAATCTGAAAAGTGGATTACAAAATGGCTATTTTCAATTATAAGAGTGGGCGATGCCTGTAGCTGTGACAAATAAATATGCGTGATTTTATTACAGACAACAAAAAAGCAGAAGTAGTTTTAAAAGTGTAAAGAGTACAGTGCTTAACTGAACAGGAAAGAAACGGAACTCTACCCGAAAAAAGGGGGATATTACAGTCGGGAAACATACTTGTTATTATAATAGAAAAGGAGCTGCAACATTTCAAAAGCGATAAAGGGAAATTTTATCCGCATTATCTATTCAAAACAGGCTGCCTCAAAGGGCAGCCTGTTTTAATTTTAACCAGATTTAAATTATTTGTTTTTTGCCGGAGTAGGATAAGCAGGTTTTTTAACTGATGGAAATGGTTCTTTCTCCAAAAGCTTCAGTGTTTCTTCTACGGCTTTTTCAAGTTGCAAATCGTTGCCTTTTGATACTGCAATGGCAGAAATTTTTTGCTCTATGTCCGGCGCAACGCCCGTATTTTCTGCTACCCATTTATTATTTATGGGATCAAATACGGCGTTGTCAGGCGCAGTCATCGCTCCTCCATCTACAAATGAATAATGTCTTGATGATTTTACAAGTCCACCCCAGGTGCGTGTGCCAATAAGCGGTCCTACTTTTTGCTGGCGAAATATCCACGGAAAGAAATCACCACCGGAGCCGGCCATTTCGTTTATTAATAATACTTTGGGGCCTAATATACCTGCAGGTAAACGTAGCGCCTTTCCTTCCGGCACTTCATTGGTAAGGGCTGCACGCAAACGGCGAACCATCAGGTCCACCATATAATCATCCAATAAACCACCACCATTAAATCTTTCATCTATTACAGCGCCTTGTTTATCCTGCTGCGAAAAATAGTAGCGGTTAAAACTTGTAAATCCTGGTCCACCTGTATTAGGCACCCAAACATATCCTAATTTACCTTTCGATAATTCATCTACTTTTCTGCGATTGTCTTCTACCCACGCACGCTGCCGTAATGCTCCTTCGTTTTGAATGGGTTTCACGATAACCGTAAATGCACCTTCGGTAGTAGGTTTATTATTTACCAATAAAGCTGTTTGCATATCGGCGGTTCCATTTAAAAATTGATATGGATCATCTGATGCTGTTAATGAATTTCCATTAACGGCGAGTATGTAATTGCCTTGCTCAATTTTAAGGTTTGGTTGAGATAGGGGTGCTGTTAAGCCAGGGTTCCAGCTTTCTGCTGTATAAATCCTGTTAATTTTCCATCGGCCATCAGTGGCAATAAGATCGGCTCCAAGTACACCTACACGTGAGGTATCCAACGCAGGAAAATCTCCACCAAAAACAAAACTATGCCCAACAGAAACTTCGCCGCCCAATTGATCAAGCAGGTAAGTAAGATCCGTACGGTGCCTGATGTAAGGCATTAAAGGTGCATATTGTTCCCATACTTCTTTCCAATCTCTTCCGTGCATGTTCCTGTCATAAAAATAATCACGCTGGTATCTCCATGCCTCTGTAAATATCTGTGTCCATTCTTCAACCCTGTTTAGTTCCATACGCAAAGTCATCGATACTACACCTTCTGATGCACCTGCAGGTTTGGCCGTAGAAACCACCCGCCAACCCGGTCCTGATTTAAACAATAATTTTTCTGCATTGGCAGAAACTGCAAACTGCGATCCTCCTTTAACCAGCTCTTCCATTTTTTTATCGGCAACAATATATTTACTTAGTACTGATCCAGAAATAATTAAAACCGTGCCTTTAGGGCCAGCAATTAAACCATCATAATCTCCCGTAGGTATGGGCATCGCAATTATACGTGTATCTAACTGAGCCCAATCAATGCGTACACCTTTAGCAGTGGTTACAGTATCCTTTGATTTAGGTTTGCTTGTAGTGTCAGGCTCTTCATCGGTTTTAAGTGGAAATGGATTTGGTTCATCATTTCTTAACAAAGTAATGTATGCGCCAAATGTTGGCTTTGCCTGCTGCGAACTGGTATTAGCCCAGCCCGAACCCAATGCCACATCGGTGCTTGCTAAAAAATAAAGATAGCGTCCATTCAAATCCCAAACCGGCGATATCGCATCTGCCATGGGATTACTGAGTGGTGCAACTTTTTTACTATCTGCATTCCACACCATAATGCTTCTGAAATTATTAGATTGTGTTTTTGAATATGCAAGCCACTTACTATCTGGCGACCAGGTAAAACCCATATTACCTCGATCTAGATTTGTACCGCCAATATCAACAGTAGAGATATTACCATTTGAAATTTCCAGTACTTTAACTCTAACCGCATTATCTGCATAAGCAATCATTTTTCCATCCGGCGACCAAACAGGTTCCCACGGTAATTTGCTTTCGCCTATAGAAATTTTGCGTGGCTCTTTACTTCCTTCTTGGTCGGTAATATACATGGCATATGCTTCTCCATCCTTATCAGAAAACCAGGCAATCTGTCTTCCATCTGGCGACCATATTGGCCTGCGGTCTGCCGCATTCGAACTGCGAGTTAGATTTCTTGCATCGCCGTTTTCAACAGGTATAGTAAATATTTCGCCTCTTGATTCTGCGACAATACGTTTGCCCGTTGGCGATAATGATGCATTGGTAATACTGCTTGTTACATTTTCTAAACGTGTTTCTGCCCAAGGGAAATCGCCGGTTACTGTTATGTTTAATTGATTGGTTTTGCCAGAAGCCGCGTCCACGGTAAGCAGATAACCATCGTGCTCAATTACCAGTTCGTTTCCATTTCCTTCAAGCCATTTTACATCACCTTTTGTGAATTTAGTAACCTGCCGTAATGTAGCGGTAGTAATATTATAAGCCCATACGTTCATAATAAAACCCCGGTCTGATAAAAAGTAAATTTCATTATTCAGCCATATCGGGTGTATGTCTTCGCTGCCTTCTGTTGGGATATTTTGCTCTGTTAATGTTTTAAGATCTAATATCTGCAGTGGCGTATTTTGACCACCGCGGTAGTGCCTCCATTCAGAGTCCCACCTGCTTACTCTGTCCACAATTAATTTATTTCCATCCGGAGAATATCTTCCATCAAAACCCCACGGTGCAGGTAGCATTGTTGAAGGTCCTCCTTTTACGGAAACCTTCCATAAACGGCCATATCCTGTGGGCGCACTTTCTCTACCAGAAGAAAATAAAATTGCTGCGCCATCTGGTGTAAATCCTCTTGCGGAAGAAGCTGCAGGATACCAGGTAAGCCGGGTAGGAGTGCCACCAACTGCAGGTACAATATATACCTGCGCTATGCCACTGCGGTTAGAGCTGAATGCAATCCATTTTCCATCGGGAGAAAAATGTGGATCTGATTCAACTGCAGCTGTGCTTGTTATCCGCAGTGCAGCTCCGCCACTTTTTTGTACCGTCCATATATCTCCGCCATAGGCAAACGCAATTTGTGTAGCACTAATGGCAGGTTGCCGCAACAGGCGTGTGCCCTGCGCAAATAATGCAGACGACACAATAAATAAAAATGAAATGAAGAGCAGCTTTTTTAAAATTGCATGTACTTTCATAAAACTAAGTTTTGGTTGTTGGTAATTAAAAGATAGTAATATTGTTCTTGTTAATAATTATTGCTTGTTGATGTAATCCCAGTTTATTAAAACATTCCACACTAAAAGTGCTCGTAATAACCTGATAAAATACAGTTGTTTCTCTTTTGTTAAGATAAGTTTTTTAAAGCGCTGTGGCTATTCTTGAAATAGCATACAAATGCCAGTTCGCATTTGTTTGCAAACATATTTCTGCCATGTTGCAGAAGCAAGATATTTATTAAGTATTATTTTGCAAATATTACTCAATTATAATTTTTGTGAGGTAATACATGTCGGGATCAATTACCGGCAGGGTAGTGCTTTTTACCAGTGTGCCTTTTTTATTTATTTTGATAGTTTGCTTGCCTTTGTCAGTAACAATTTGCAATGGTAACTCCATATCAAGATTATCAAAATTCACCAAATAGCCATCCATTGTGCGTTTTACATGTACCTGTAATTTATCGATAGAACGTATCCAAAGATCGAATACTGGTTTTAAACTGCTGCCGTATTTTTTACTGAAGAAGTTTTCTACATCTTCTGTGTTTACAAGGTTATCGTACGTGTATGCAGGTGAGGTTGCAAACTCTTTTAATGCCGGAAAGAAAATCTCATCGCCAATAATAAATCTCAGACTATGCATAAAAAATGCACCCTTACCATAAATATCCGGAATGTAAGCAGCTTCTTCATCCAAATCTTTTCCCTGTACGACTGGAAATTTGTTATCGAAATGGAGGGCATTTCGCTGAAAAGTTTTCAGGTATTCATCTTCACCTGCGAATTCTAAAACTTCAAGTGCATCGCCAAATGTATTGATGCCTTCATGTATCCAGTAGTCTGACCAATCTTTCGCCGTCAG
>JBBQPX010000070.1:0-10342 GCA_038216775.1 Chitinophagales bacterium | reverse complement strand
TATCCTATACGCAGGCTGATGAAAATGTATCCATGAACCTCAAATATCGCTTTGCCGGAGCTTCAGGCACTACGCTTGTACTTAACGATGCAAGTAAAACTGAATTTGACGGCGAAAAGCTGAAAGTTGACAGCAGCGATTTCGGTGGCGCCCTTTATGAAGTTCAAAAAAGATTCAGCAGTTTTATTGGCAAACATAGTATTGCTTTTACTGATATCAACAACAAAAAGTATGAAAACAGTTTTGATTTTACGGTTTTCACTTTGACAAATTTGCCTGAATCAGTTCCGGCAGATAAGGACCTTATCATTTCTTTTAATGGCCCTGCGCTGGGTGCAGATGATTATGTAGATATAAGCAGTGTTGACAGCGACAGCAGCTTTAGTTTTCGGCATACAGGACCGGGTAACAGCATAACCATTCCTGAGGCAGAACTTCAAAAGCAAACCAAGAAATCAATAGCTATTGAATGTTCGTTTTATCGTCAGATACGTTTAACCCAAACAACATCAGAGGGCGGAATATTAAAACTGTATTACCGTTTAAAACCTGTACAAATAAAACTGGGTAAGGGAACAATCTCTTAAAAACTTTGTTACGTAACTTGAAATATATTTTACATTTAAAAATCAAGTTATGCAAAAATTAACCCTGTTCATCATCCTTATTGGTACATCTTTATCTTCATTTTCTCAAAAAACTGATTTAACAAAGTTTGAGAAAGAGCGTGTGCATATTCAAAAAAATGCCATGATTGCCCTTGCGGGATGGAGTGTGCTTAACATAGCAGGAGGTGCTGCGTTAACGAAAAATGCAAGCGATGAAGTACGTAATTTTCACCAGATGAATGTGATGTGGGGCGGTATTAACCTTGCTATTGCAGGGCTTGGCTACTGGGGAGCAGGTAGAGAAAAAATTAATAATCCTACACTGGCAGATGTATTAAAACATCAAAACAAAATTGAGAAAACATATTTGTTGAATGCCGGGCTGGACGTAGTTTATATTGGCGCCGGTTTGTTGATGAACAAAACAAGTGATAACCAGAAAAATCCTGCAAAGTTCAAAGGTTACGGTAATTCCATAATGCTGCAGGGTGGTTTTTTAATGGTTTACGATGCTATTAATTATGCCATTCATAAAAAACACAGAAAACAACTAAACGGCATGGTTGATAAGGTTAATTTGTATGGAGGAGCAAATTACTTTTCGCTGGTTTATAACTTTTAATATGGATAAGATTTGGTAATCAGCCTAACCAGATTTATCAAATAACAGCCGCCCAAAAGCTTCGCTTTAGTTTAGCCTAGCTTCGAAAGGTATGAAAGATAATTTTCTTTTAGGTTTCAGTCCCAAGAGTTATTAGAGACGAACACGTTCATCCAAATAAATTATTACATATTAAAATCTAATCCTACTTTTACACGAATAAATTCGTATATCAACACTATTGTATGAAAAAAATATTAATCACAGCCGCTGTGATTTTTTTGGGTTTAGTAGCAAAAGCGCAGGTGCGTGGCACCCTTGTAGATTCTGCTACCCTTAAACCGATTGAAAATGCAGTAGTTGGGTTGGTTGTAAAATCTAACCCTTCGGATACCAGTTATACTTTTGCTGATACTAAAGGTGTGTTTAGGTTTGATGTTGTCCCCGCATCTGGCTTCTCTGTTATTATCCGCCACCTTGGTTACAGGCCTGTTGCCAAATTTGTACCCGTAAATAAGATGGAAAAAACAATTGAACTTGGCAGTTTTGTGCTGGCGCAAGATGCCAGATTATTATCAGAAGTACAAGTAGAAGTAGCAGCCATTGTTGTAAAAGAAGATACTATTGAATACAATGCATCATCCTTTAAAGTAAAGGAAGGGGCAGTAGTTGAAGACCTGATTAAAAAAATGCCGGGTATACAGGTTGATAAAAATGGAAACGTAACGGCACAAGGAAAAGCGGTTACCCGTGTAAAGGTAAATGGTAAAGATTTTTTTAGTGGTGATGTAAAAACAGCTACGAAAGAATTACCCGCAAACATTGTAGATAAAATTCAGATTATAGATGATTATGGCGACCAGGCAACAGTTTCAGGCATTAAAGATGGCGACCCGGATAAAGTAATGAACATCCAGATTAAAAAAGATAAGAACAAAGGATTTTTTGGCAGGGTAACGGCAGGTTACGGTACGGAGGACAGATACCAGGCATCTTTTAACGGAAATTATTTTAATAATAACCGGCAGATTTCGGTAATAGGCAACAGCAATAATACCAACACTTCATTATTTAATTTTAGCGGCGGTGGTAACCGTGGTGCAACAAGTATGATGCGTTCGGGCATGAGTGCCATGACTAATGCTGGTGGAATGAATGCCCTAAACAATCTTGACCCAAGCGCTTTTAATGGTGGCGCCAACGATGGTATTTCTACAACCAATGCCTTTGGTTTTAATTACCGCGACCAATGGAGCAAACGTATAAGTGTTTACGGCAGTTATTCTTACAATCATAAAAACACTAACCAGTTACAAACATCATCAACCCAAACTTTTTTTGAAAGTAACGGCATTAATAATTTTATAAATAACCAGGATTTAGATGCCTATACCAAAGGAAACGCTCACCGGTTTACCTTTAATATGGAATACCAGATTGATTCTTTTAACTACCTGAAAGTTAGTCCCAGTATAAATTACAGCGGAAGCGATGCGAATAATAAAACCATTTTTGACTATAAGAAAACTGATGGTACAAAAACCAGCGATGGAACTAATAAAAATTTAACCGGTTCTAATGCCCCAAATTATGCTGCAACTATTTTGTACAACCACAAGTTCAGAAAACGTGGTCGTAATTTTTCTGCAAGCATTACGTTAGGCAGTAATCAAAATAATTCCGACCAGGATATCGTCAATTTAAATTATCAATATCAGCCTTTTTACAGTATTAGAAATACTTTTCAATACATTGACCAGGAAAATAATAACCGCAGCTACGGCGTGAGGTTTACTTATTCTGAACCCATAAATAAATACCAAAGCCTCGATTTTACCTATTCGCATAACCTGAATTATGGCAGAAATAACAAGCAGACTTTTAATGTAGATTCTGCCACGCAGGCAAAAACATTCAATAACTTTTTAAGTAACGATTATGAAAATAATTTTTACAACAACCGCATGGGAGTTTCACTTCGTACCACTAAAAAGAAATACAATTACACCGTTGGCATAAGTGTCCAACCAGTAAATCTCCAGGGTAAATCACTAACCAAAGACAGCTCTTATACTCCTATTAAAAGAGCCAGTATTTTCCCCATTGCGAGGTTGGTATATAACTTCAGCCGCACAAAAACGTTTAACTTAAGCTACAACGGAAACGCCAGCCAGCCTAGCTTTAGCCAGTTGCAACCCGTGCAAAGTTTTGACAATCCGCAAAGCACAACTTTTGGTAATCCTAATTTAAAACCATCAATCAATCACAACTTAAACCTGTCTTATAATAACTTTAATTTCATGAGTGGTAAAGTGATATTTACCAATTTAACGCTAAGCACAGTTAGAAATCAGATTATAAATAAAATTGCAAAGCAGGGTGATTTTGGAAACACTATTTCTATTCCAGAAAATGTAAATGGCTATTATAATGCATTAGGGTTTTACGCCTATTCGAGGCCGTACAAAAACAGAAAATATGTTATTACCCTTACGGGAAGTTTAAACTACAATCGTAATATCAGTTTAACAGATAGTGTGGTTGCCACACCTACATCTCTCAAAGAAAATTTAAACCTTACTAAAATAAACGGCAACAACTGGATAGTTACACAAGGTGTTACTTTCGAATTTAATTACAAAGAATGGCTGGAGCTTGGTACCGGTGTTAGTTACAGTTTAAACGACAATAAATATAAAAGTCCGGCGGGAAAAGCCTTAACCGGCTTTCAAAATACAACAAGCAATGCCTGGACTTTAAGTAGCAATATCAACGTAAATTTTACAAAAACGCTGGCTTTGAAATACGATTTTGACTATACCATTAATTCAGGTTTGGCAAACGGTTTAAATAAAAACCTTGCTATTATGAACGCTTCGCTTGAGAAGCAATTGTTTAAAAAGAAGAATGGAATCTTAAAATTGGCCGTTCTGGATTTATTTAAACAAAACAGTAATATAAGTCGTAATGTAACCGGTACATCCATTGTTGATAGTCGCACAAACCGCCTTACCAGGTATTTTATAGCTACTTTTACCTATCGTTTACAAAGATTTGCAGGTAAATCAACCACTCCGGGGCCAACTATGGACATCAGGAGGATGGGACCGCCACCTAAATTTTAGGTGTTTCAACAGCTCCGTAGGAGTGGCATATTAGTAGAGAAACATGCCCATGTAATGGGCTTCAAAAGCTCCATCGGAGCGACATGTTAGTAGAAAAATTAAAAATTCAGCGTATTTGCAGAGCTCTATCGGAGCGACATGTAAATATATCGCTCCGATGGAGCTCTTTATAGATTTTGATAATCCCAATTCTACTGACATTTCGGCCCGATGGGCCTGCCTTCAAAATTGCGGGGTATCAACAGCAGTAGAATGAATATTTTAAATAATCAAACTATACAAATTTATAGTGAGTCAAGAGCTGTATTAAAGCGCAATGTCAGTAGCAGCAATACATAAACATTTACAGTATGTCGAAAGCTCCATAGGAGCGACATGTTAGTAGAGAAATTATAAATTTAACGTGTTTGAAGAGCTCCATCGGAGCGACATGTAAACATATCGCTCCGATGGAGCTGGTAAAAGATTCCAACTATACAACATAAATACTGACATTTCGGCCCGATGGGCCTGTGTAACACGATTATACTGCAATGATGGCTGCCAAGTAAATATTCTAAAGCACAGGTTCATTTAAAGGCCTTTTTTATTACCTTTGCCACCCTAAAAGCTATGCCTTTGGGCTATTACTGTTAATTTAACCAGTTTATAACTATGAGTGGTGCATTAAAAGAGGTTCGTAACCGGATAAAGAGTGTTCAAAGTACACAACAAATTACCAAAGCCATGAAAATGGTGAGTGCTGCAAAACTGCGCCGTGCACAAGATGCTATTACGCAAATGCGTCCTTACGCACAAAAGCTGCAGGAAATGCTGGGTAATATAGTTAGCAATAGCGATGGTGATGTAAATATGGAACTTGCCGCCGAACGCCCTGTTGAAAACGTAATGATAATTGTTGTTACCAGCGACCGCGGTTTATGCGGTGGTTACAACAGTAATCTTATTAAACTCGCCAAGCAAACCATTGCTGATAAATATGCTGCACAAGCTGCTAAAGGCAAAGTGCAAATTTTACCAATTGGTAAAAAAGGATTTGAAAGCTTTACAAAAGGTGGCTATAAAGTAGTAGATAACTTCTGGGATATTTTTACCGGTTTAAGTTTTGATAAAGTGCAGGCAGCAGCGCAACATGCGATGGATGCTTTTGCCAATAAAGAAATTGATGCTGTTGAATTAATTTATAGCGAATTTAAAAATGCTGCAACGCAGATGTTTGTTGCAGAGCAATTTTTACCAGTACCAAAAGTTGAAAAAATTGAAGGTCAGAAAAATGCTGATTTTATTTTTGAGCCTGATAAAAATACTTTGATTGCCGAGCTGATGCCTAAAATTTTAAATACGCAATTATTTAAAGCCACATGAGATGCCAATGCGAGTGAGCATGGTGCCCGTATGACGGCGATGGATAAGGCAAGCGACAACGCAAACGAATTGCTGAAATCATTAAAGATTAGCTACAACCGTGCAAGACAAGCGGCCATTACTACCGAATTAACGGAGATTGTGAGTGGTGCTGCTGCGTTGCAGGGTTAAGAACCCCCTAGCCCCCTAAAGTGGGAACTAAGGAGAAGAACATTTTTTATAACCAAATACATATACCCCTTTAGGGGATAGGGGCATGGAACTTTCAGAAATCATTCCGCATATAGAGGCTTTAATTTTTGCCAGTGATAAACCGTTGAGCAATGAAGAACTTGCAGAGCTTATAAACAGTGCGCTTGCCTTTATTGATGACCGTGCCACGCAAGAACAGGTTGACACTGCAGTGGAGGGTATCGTTGAAAAATACAGCGCAGAATTTTATGCATTTGAATTGAGGCAGATTGGTGGCGGCTGGCAATTTCTTACCAAAAAAGAATATCACAAAACAATTGCACAACTTAATGGCGATAAATTTTTAAAACGCCTTTCTACAGCTGCGCTGGAAACTTTAGCTATTATAGCCTACAAGCAACCAATTACAAAAAGTGAAATTGAATCTATACGTGGCGTAAACTGCGATTATGCTGTTCAGAAATTGCTTGAAAAAGACCTCGTAATTATTTCCGGCAGAAATGAAGATGCCGTTGGTAAACCTTTGATTTATGCTACCTCAAAATCCTTTATGGATTATTTTGGTATCAATAGCTCTGAAGACCTACCAAAAATTTCTGAAGTGCTGATGGAAGAACTAGTGCAGGCAACCAATGTAAAAGAAGCAGAAGAAAATATGCAAGCAGAAGATGCTGCTGAAGCAGTTATTGAGGTTGAAAATATTGATGCTGAAATAATAATTGAAGAAACAGTTATTGAAGAAACCATAGTTACCGAAGATGTTGAGGTAATTGAAGAAGAAGATACTACAGGCGATGAAAATAAAGCTTTAGTTGTTACTGAAGATGGAGAAATTATTGAGGAAGAAAATGAGGAAAACAATCCCGACGAAGAGAAGGAAAACTAAATAAAATCACACATCAATAATTCCCCAAAAACATACTACGCTGGCGGAAAATTTACCCCCTTGTTTTTATTAATTGAAATGGCAAAATTCCAACCTGCTCCATAATTTGCGGTTTTCTATTTTCCTATAATTACGCAGCAGATAATTTTCTTAAACCGATTTTACTTGCATGTATTCCACCGCAGTTTTAGGTGTTCTGTCGGCTTTAAATAAACCCCAATGCTTTTCCGGTTCATTAGGGTCAGGAGAGCCTTTCCAAGACTCATCAAATGCCTCAAAGAAAAAAGTGGGAATATTATTTGTATCTGACCAGTTCATTAAGTCTTCGTAATAAACTTTTTGGTTTTCTTCGTTTACGTGCTCGGGATTAATACCTCTGCCATTTGAATTAGTGGCCCATCCTGCTTCTGTAATCACTATTGGTTTATCAGGATACATATTGGCAACAATTTCAAAATTTCCACGTGTGTATTCTAGCGCTTCGTGTATATTTCTGTATTCCCAAACCGGGTAAGTGTGTATCGAAATAAAATCAACAACATCTGCCAATGGTTTTAATTTGTTTAACCAAGGCACGTAATTCTCACAAAAAGTCACCGGTTGCTTTGTAAATTCCTTTACTCTTTTTGCGTACTCCACCACGTGTTTTACAGGAACGTAATGGTCTGTCCAATCTACACAGCATTCATTACCAACAGACAATGAAAAGATTATATCAGGAAATTGATTAGCCCAAGTAATCAGTTTATCAATTTTATCGGAGTTCTTTTTTAGGTTTAATTCAAGCTGCTGTTCATCATAAACTCCACCGCCCCATGGGCATCCAAAGTTGTTCATTTCGGCCTCAATATAAGCGCCCTGCATAATTTTAAAATCCAGTTTCTCGTTGCGTATTACCTGTAAAACAGTTTCGGAGTGTTCGTCACAATCATACAAACGAAGATATTTCCAATGGTTTTGAAGTATTAGTAAATCTTCCTTAATTTCATCGTACGAGGGCGTAATGCCTCCCGGCTGTTGCCCATCTCTAAAACCCGAATAACAAATAGCTTTCGCTTTCTCAATACCTAAACTTTTAAATGAATCTATCATCAGAACTTTAGTTTTTCATTTTTATCCCAAATGCCCCAATATGCTCCCACTGTGCCTTCGGCGCCCACTTTCCAGGATTCATCAAAGGAGGAAAAATAAAAAACAGGTATATTGTCGTTAGCCGACCATAGTTGTGTATTTATAAAATAATCTCTTGCACTTTTTTCTGTTGGAATTGCTCCTTTTAAAGGTTCGCCTTGGCTTGGCCATCCGGTTTCAGTAATAATTACTTCCTTGCCATTTGCTGCTGCCTTTGCCTGAGAGTACATTTGCTTCATATGGTCCAAAGAATTATCAAAACCACAACCTTCCCAAAAAGGATAACAGTTGCACAAAATAACATCGCAGGCTTCGGTAATTCGGTGGCGGTGCGAAAACTCGTAATACGCATCTACATAACCAACGGGAATATTTGGCAGTGCAGTCTTTACCTCACTAATAAAATCCAATAATTCATCCTCCGTTAAATCCTTTCTGTACATTACTTCATTGCCCACAGCAGCAACATCAACCAAACCTGCTTTCGCAAGCTTTATCAAGCCGGCTATTTCACGTTGGTTTATCTCCGGGTCGTTGCCTAACCAAGCACCCACCAAGGTTTTTATACCAAACTCTTTAGCCACTTTGGGTATTATTTCATTACCCTCGGTACAAGAAAACGACCGAATCCATTTTGTATAGGGCCTTAATATTTCCATTCGCCTTCTCACTTGCTCTTCGGAAATAATATCACCTGGCTTCTGCCCTTCTCCGTATAAACTAAAGCAAAAGCCATGTGTACCATTCTGCATAATTTCTGCAAAAAGGTTTTGTAATGTTTCTTCCGTTTCGCCTTCTACGTAATTTGTGTGTTTTTCCGGCTTTAACGAAAGAACGTATTCTTTTCTGTATGACATAACTGATATTATTTATTGATTTTCAATTGTTCATTTTCATCCCAAATGCCCCATCCTGCACCAACTTTTCCTTCTTGTTTTATTTTCCAGGATTCATCAAACGATGAAAAATAGAATAACTCAACTTTATTGTTTTTAGACCATTCCTGAACAGCAACAAAATATTTCATGGCATTGAGTTTTGAAGGTTCGGCAGCCTGTACTTTTTCGCCTATGCTTGGCCATCCGGTTTCTGTAATGATTACTTTTTTTCCATTTGCTACCTGCTGCGTTAACTCCGTCATTCTGTTTAAATAAGATAGGGCATAGTTGCTATCTGCCCCTTCCCAGAAAGGATAACAATTTACTAAAATAACATCACAAGCATTTACCAATGCCGGCTTATCAAGATATTGGTAATAAGCATCTACATATCCAACCGGAATAGACGTTGGCAACGCTTCTCTTACTCTCTTGATGTATTGCAACAAGTCCTGTTCCGAAATCTCTTCACGATGCAGTACTTCATTACCTACCGCAGCCATATTTACCAAACCCGCCTTGGCCAAAGCTATCAATGAATTAATTTCTTTTTCATTTCTTTCTTTATCGTTGCTAATCCATGCGCCCACCAAAGTTTTTAATCCTTTTTGTTGAGCGATTGCAGGTATCAATTCATTTCCTTGTGTACAGGAAAAAGTTCGTATCCATTTCGTGTATGGCGTAATTATATCCAGCCTTCTGCGAATTTGTTCTTCTGATATTATATCTCCTGATTCCTGTCCTTCTACGTAAGGGCTAAAACATAAACCGTGTACGCCATCATTTAATATTGATGAATAAAGTGCTCCTATTTCGCTATCGCTTTTCAAACTTAAATCAACACCACTTATAGTATTTATAGAGAAGCCGTTTTTCTCTAATGCAAGTAATTTTCCAGGGAGATAGGCAGAAGATTGTTTTTTTACAGGCTCTTTCCGGGCATCTAATTCTTTCTTTATTGCCCTTGCCTTTGCTTCAGAAAGGTCATAATCTTTCATAACCCACATTGCTATTAATGTGCCTAAAATGGGTACGCCGGAGAAGAATAATCTTAAGCCTGTAACAGCACCTTCCGCCTGCGTATCAGCACCGGCTTTAAAACCCACCACAGACATAATAATCCCAGTTAATAATCCTGCAATAGCAAATCCAAACTTAACCATCCACCAATAAATGGCTCCAAAAATACCTTCCCTTCTATTGCCCGAACTCAACTCGTCCATATCGCAAACGTCAGCCGTCATTGACATCATTAAAGTAAACAAACTACCAATACCAAATGAGAAAAAGGGCAGTGCAAACAAAAACATGTAAGGCTTACCCGGCACAAAAAGAAACCAAAGTAAAATATATCCGAAAATAGAAATCCCCTGACAGATTAAAAATGCCTTCTTTTTTTCCATTTTTTTAGATATCCAAGCCACAATCGGTATCACAATAAAAGTAGTAGCCAAGGCTCCCATACTTCCAAAAAGTGTAGGCCAAATACCTGCGTCGCCAGTATTTCCATTAAAAAGATAATAAACAACAATAAAAAAAGTGAAACCGGCTACCGT
>JBBQPX010000069.1:0-10371 GCA_038216775.1 Chitinophagales bacterium | reverse complement strand
CCACACCGGTGCATGAGCGTATAAAAAGGCTGGAACAGAGTGGGGTGATAAAACAATATGTAACATTATTAGATTACAATAAAGTAAACAAAAGCCTGATGGTGATTTGTTATGTATCCTTAAAGGAGCACAGCAAAACAGCCGGCGTAAAATTTATAAAGACCATCAACGAATTGCAGGAAGTGGTGGAATGCTACAGCATCAGCGGCGAATTTGATTTTATGCTAAAAGTACTTTGCGAGGATATGAATGCTTACTACGATTTTCATGTAAACAAACTGAGCATGATAGAAAATATGGGCAATGTGCAGAGTGTGTTTGTGATGGGGGTGATAAAGCAAACAACCATGATATTGTGAAAAAACTTTGATTTGGAATGCTGCAACAGGAGGAAATAATTGAGGAAAACAACAATGAAAATAATATTATTGGCAGCTTACAAAATCAAGAAGTAAAAATAACATTGCCATTATCACACTGTGGGTATTTTTTGAGGAGGTTAAAAAATTAACCTGCAATCATTCTTAAAAACTCTTCCTTTTTTCTTCGGGATACATCAATACTATCTCCATTTTGCATGATCACTTGTCCACCTTCACCCCGGATATATTTTTGTATATAATTTAAATTAATTAGGTGCGAATTATGGATACGGTAAAAACGATAGCGCAACAGCATGGTCTCAAAATCTTTCAGCAGGCGGGTTACAGTTTTTTGTTTGCCATCAGTAAAAAATATTTTGGAATAGTTGCTGCTGGATTCAATACGCAGAATATTTTTAACGGGTATAAATTCAATTCCTTCCGAGGTGGAAAGAGTGATCTTATCTTCCTGGCTTTTGCTGTCGGATAATGAATGTTTTAGTATGTCTACTCTTTCTTTTGTGAAAAGTTCTTTGTGCAAAGCCAGTCTTTCCAATGCTTTCTGAAGGTCGGCGATAGAAATAGGTTTGGTAAGGTAATCAAAAGCACTCATCCGGATGGCATCTATTGCATACTGGTTATAAGCGGTAGTAAAAATAATTTCACTCTCCGTTGTACCCAGTTGCTCCAGCATTCTAAAGCCACTCATTTTGGGCATTTCTATATCTAAAAAAATTACATTCGGTTCATGTTGTTTAATAAGTCTTATGGCTTCTTCAGGATTTTGTGTGGCAGCTACCACTACTACATCCGGGCAAAACTCTTTTATTTTTTGTTGCAGGTTTTGCAGGCTGTTCCATTCATCATCTATTAATATGGCCTTTATGGATTGCATAACTATTTAATTTTTATTTTTACTTCCACCCTCGTGCCTGATGCTTCTTTTTGCGTGTTATAAAGGTCTGTAATTTTTATCATTGTATTCCCGCTCTCCTCATTATGAAGCTGTATTCTTTCGGCTGTTATTTCCAGGCCAACACTTTTATGATTAGGCTTATTCAATAAATTATAATCACACGCTTTTTTTCTTCCAATACCGTTGTCTTCAATAGTGTAAACAATATGATCATCTAATAGTGATGCGCTTACGGTTATTGCATTCCTTGTTTTGTCGCTGTGTGCTATACCATGAAGAATGGCATTTTCTACAAAGGGTTGAATGAGCAGTGGAGGAATCCTGTAATCTCCATTCATCAATTCATGATCAATATTTTCCTGGTACGTAAATTTATGGTTATAGCGCAGTTGTTCCAGTTCTATATACAACTGCAATGCTTCCATATCTTTTGCAAAAGGTACCAGTTCATCCTTACTGGTTTCAAGGATGATCCTGATAAGTCTGGAAAATTTGTTGAGGTAATCACTGGCCAGCCTTTTTTCATTTTGCATAATAAAATTCTCAATGCTGTTGAGGCTGTTGAAAATAAAATGCGGATTCATTTGAGACCTCAGCGCCTGCATTTCTGTTTCGGCAATTTTATGCAGAAGGCCAGCTTGTTTTTTTATAGAAGAAATCCTCCATCTTACCAACCCGAATATTATTGCTGTTATAGCTAATAGAACCAATCCTTTAAACAAAATTGTTTGATACCATTGTGGCAGTACTACAATGTTGAGAATATCTTCATTTAAAAAAACTACTCCTGCTTTGTTGCCCCCTTTTACATATAAGCTGTATATGCCAGGTGAAAGCCCGTTAAAGTTGATGTGCCCATTATTATTTATCTGAAAGTCTTTCATCAGGGGCTCCAGCTTATAATAATATTTAGCGGCCACGGGATTCATATAATTGAGCAAAGCAAAATCTATCGAAAAAGAATTTTGGCCGGGCTGCAGAGTTAATTTTTTTTCTGCCTTTATTAATAAAGGAAATGAAAACAGGCTATCGCCAATAGCAGCATCTGTAATAATTACCGGTGCTTCATAATCCTGGTTAAATAATTGCTTTGGATGAAAAACAGCTATTGCACCTTCCAGTCCGGCTACAATATCCCCATTTTTTTTCCGGGTAATTACTCCTTCAAACTGGCTGCCGGGCAACCCATCTTCTCCATTAAAACCTATCCATTTATTACTGGCCCTTACATAGCACCAAATGCCCGAATTGCCATTGGCCCATGCATTACCTTCCAGGTCGAAACATATGCGGAACAGTCCGCCAATTTCTTTATTTTCAACTATCTGTTTTAAGATCCTGTTGCCCGCAGGGTCATAAATAAACAACCCTGCCGAACTGGTTATCCAAAGATGGCCGTCACTGTCTTCATCCATGCCATAGAGTTTGCTTGCCTGCATCAAATACGAAGAATCGTTAACCGCTTTTACTTTTGTAAAAATATTCAGACCGGGATGAAATTTTAAAAGGCTTTTATTGCCATAAGCAGTACTTATATAAATTTCGTTTTTCCTGGTTTTAAAAAGATAATTCAGTCTTGCCGGCAGGCAGTCTTTGCAATCGTTATTGCTGCTATAGTGCCGGGTGAACTTTTTTTGGGAAGTATTAAAAATAAATAATCCTCTTTCATATGAGCGGATCAATAATTCATTTTTGCTGAAAGATACAATGGTTCTTAAACTGATTCCGGTTGTTTCTTCCCCGGGTAAAAATAATGCAGTTGATTTCTTTTGTAAATTATATACCACAAGGCCGCTATCTGTTGACATAAAAAGCTCCTGGTCTTTTCTGAAAATATCATACACATATCCATTGCGGTTGGTTAGTGTTGAAGAGAGGGGATATAAACTTTTATAAAAATGTTTTATTTTAAAATTATCATCCATTTCAAATGTTGAAACAAATCTTTTAGATAGCCAGGTACTGCTGTCTGTTTCAAGGAAACTGTAAACCGTACCATTTTTAAATAACTCATAATTTATAGTTCCCGGATCGGTAATGGGTACAATTTCAAACACATTTTGCTCTGCAGTTATTTTATTAATGCCACTGTTAGAACAGATCCAAATATTTTCTTTTGAATCTATAAAGGATTGAAAAAAATTATTTCCCTGCAAACCAGTTGGGTCACCGGGAATGAATCCATAGTTTTTTGAAAGATTTTGATTAGCGTTTAAAAAGTACATACCATAGTTTATTTCCGTTGCCATTATCCATTGTTGACCTTTATATTTCCATTTTGCAATATCAGTAAAGATTCTTTTAGGTAAAATAGGTACTTCCTGAAGGTTATGTTCAGCAGGCTTAAATTGAAGCAACCCGCCCCCCCAGGTGGCTATCCAGAAATGATCATTGCTGTCGGATATCATTTTTAAAATATTGAATTTCATGGTGGCTGAAAAATCAAATGTTTGAACAGGTTGTTTGGTATTTTTATCAAGGGCATAAATGCGGTTGCCTTTATATGCCCATTCTCTATTTTGTTGATCTCTTATAATATTTTCATATCCAAGGAAAAGCTGATCGTAAAATACAAAAGCGGGTATATTTATTTTTACGGATTCCAGTTCCATGTTTTGTTTTACCTTGTAAATAACATCCATCTGGTTGCATAACCAAATAGTACCTGCTTCATCTTCATATACCCTTATACTGCCGTTGTTTTTAAGAAAATGATCTGAACTGAATTTGCTGCCATAATTGATAAATTGATTTGTGGCCGGCAAAAAACAACTTAGCCCATCTTCTGTACTGATCCATAACCTGTTTTGCTGATCGCAGTAAATTGCCTGGATAGAATTATTTACCAGTGAATTGGGATTGGTATTGTTGTGATAGTAATGCTTAAAACGATAGCCATCGTATCGGTTTAATCCATTTCCGGAGCCTACCCATATAAAACCCTGTTTGTCTTGTGTAATGCTTGTGGTATAGTTGCTGCTTAATCCATTAATAGTTGTAATGTGATCAAACTGCAGCGAGGGAAAATTTTGTGCAATACTGTTTACATGAAGGAATAAGGAAAGAAAAAAAATGCCATATTTTATTTTGCATGTAAACAAAAAATGAAAGTTTTATAATTAAAAGATACTCATTATTTATTGTTTAAGCAGCAGTTTTTCCAATCGCTCCATGCGGGCTTTTAAATCGGTATTTTCTTTTTGAAGGGATTCTATTTGTTGTTGTTGTTCCTGCATACCTTTGGTGAGGATAGGGATAAATTTAGAATAAGCTATCATTTTGTTTTTTGAATAGGTAGCTACAAAACCAGGCAAAATAATTTCAACATCTTGCGCAATGAAACCATAATCTAAAGGTGATTGTGCACTGTCATTTATAAAATGATAGGTTGCCGGCTTGAGTTGCATAATTTTAACTAAACAGTCGTTGTCTATATAGCGGATGTCTTTTTTTAAATTAAGGTCTGAAAATTGATAATATTGCCCATTTGTACCTATACCCGCAACATTATACCAGCCAGTATTATTCAGTTGTTTCCAGAATGACAAACCATCATAACTACTGAATGGGTTAGTGTAATATCTTCCAACATGAATATTCCATTGTGCATGGGAACCAGCATAAATTGCATTGCCTTCCATTGTAATGCCCATATCTGCACTTTCATCTGACGGGTCATTACTTGTTTTTTGAATTATGTGTAAATCTGTATTAGGGACATCCGTACCCAAACCAATTTTACCATCTCGGGTTACTACAAATCTTGAAGTATAGCTGGCAAGATTTGCATTTGGGGCTCCCGCAAATGCCCAACTACCATAATATAAATTTCCGTTTATTTGATTTACTCCAAAAACTCCAGAATAACCCTGGCCTATTGATTTATGATTAGCACCATCAAAATAATGGTTAAAACCAATGACTGGCCAGTTTTTTTGTAAAGAGATACCCGCACCATCGCCGCCAAAAATAGCTGCTGTTGATCCAACACTTCCGTTTTGTTCTAATATAGCTCTTGTAGGAAATGCTCCAATACCTACTTTACCTCCAGTAATATCATTTAAAATTACATTACCGTTGTTTTTTCCTGCACGTATGTAAGTGTCTTCATTTGCACCAAAAAAGAAGTGGGAATAATTAGTTGATCCCTGAATAGAAATGGGTACAGTTGTATAGATTTCAGAAGGTCTGATTAATAGTTCTTTTGCCCTGATGGTTAACTTATCATCTGCCTCTTCTTCACCAATAGTTACATAATTGCCATCACCAAATTTTAAATATTTTGAATTTGCAGAGGATGACCACTGTTCTTTTCCAATTTTGATATTCCCACTATCCACATGTAATTTTTCATTTGGTGTAGGGGTGCCAATACCAACATATTGTTCAAATGAAAATTTTGCTGTTACCAACATGATCAGCAGTGTTATTATTTTTTTCATACAAATAATTTTATAAATAAAACTACTCCTGTTTAAAAAGATTGTTAATATGCTGCGCAAAAAAAACTTGCAGTATATAGAGGCCAATAACGTTTTTATAAGGCATAAATTTAATAAGTTGTAAAAATGCAATCATCAATAATATTCGCTGTAAAACGGCTTCCTAAAAGAGATGTAAATCCAGGGTTGATTGTAATTTTTGTGCCTGAAATTATTTGCATCATATTGCCTGTGGTTAAAATATTTACGGGGCAACCCGTTGCTACATTTACCTGCCCCTGTTTTGTATAGGTATAAGGTGCACTGCCATAGGTACCGCATACATAACCATCTGCTGCAACCGGAGGGCCAATGCCAACTGCATACCAGGCCTTACCTGTTTGTATAGCTTCAAAGCTGCAAGGTCCATACAAATCTTCTGCAGCATGTAACCATGCATTGCGGCTGTCAAAATAATTTGAATTGGAAGATAGATAGACAGTCATTACCCTGTAAGCAATTCTGGCTGCTTTATCAATGGTAATTCCTGTAACAGACCATTGATAAGGATTGGCTCCGGTTGCAGTGATATTTCTAGAGGATGAATCGTTGGTCCACCCATTGCCTCCAACAGATAATAAATAATACATTCTGTTTTGTACACCGCTGTTTGTATGTACACCGCAAAAATCATTATTGCCGGGGTTGCCAGGTCCTATAGGATTGCATGCATTGGTAGCCGGTACCCACATAAAGCCCAAATAGCGGTCTGGCTGTTTAAATGCAAGTGGGTTTTCCATATTCCTGATAGGGGCATTTACACCAGCTACTATCCTGTCCCAACCCATCAGCCAGTTATTGCCATTAAAAACTTTGTTTTCAATAAACTCTCCCAACAAATCCGAAAAAGATTCATTTAGTGCACCCGGTTCCCGCTGGTACACCAGGTTGCAGCTGTATTGTGTAACTCCATGTGTAAATTCGTGGGCGAGTATATCCAATGCGCTGTAATCATCCAATATAGAAGGGTCTTCACTTCCCCTGCCGATATTTATTTCATCATCGCCTACAGCATCATAATGATAATTTGCATTGTTGGTGCTGTTACCCGCAAAAATATAATCAAAATACATATCAATATTTCCGCCACTATTGTTGTGCCCATTGCGGCCAAAAATATTGCTGTACACGTCTCTTGTTTGACGAATGCTCCACAAGCAGGTGGCTGCACTTCGCTGTCTTGGCGTTGTCCATTGATTGTTGGAACTATTAAATATACTATTGAATGTTGTGGCAAAGTCATACACTTTGTAGGTAGATGGCGTGCAGTCATCCTCTAAATCCCAGCCCGAGGTAAAAGCATCTGTATAGCAAAATATGGTACGGTTGTTATACCAGTTTGTATTTACAGTAGCTGCATCGCAAGAGGACTGCTCAAGAGGATCCCATAAAAATATGCTGCCGTCGTCTGCAAATAAATAAACGATGCCGGATTTGCCGGGATCAAAACTTTGTACTACGATTTTATAACCCAGCCTTATTTTTTTTGTTAGTTCATCGTAGGTGTATAATATTTCCGGGGCAGGAAAATAGGATGCTTTTATGTCATTATATTTTCGCTTCAGTTTGTTTTCTTTTGCTGTATCCTGCCACCAATATTTTTTGGCACTTACAAATTGCAAAGCCCTGCTTATAGCTCCGGCTTTTCCTATGTTATTGGTGGAAATTATATTGGCTGCAGTATAAATTTTTCCATTACCTGTTTTCAATTGGTTATTTTTTTCATGCGAAATAAAATGACCAAACAGTACCGGAATATTATCAATGAATTCCCGAAACCAGGTATGTGTAAAACCTAAATTGTCTACTTCAGATTTTATTTTCCTCATCTCCAAATTACTCTGCAATCCAAAATATTTTTTATTCAATTGAAATAATGTATTGGTGTTTAATGAAACATTTGGTTGAAATTTAACCCAACCATTGAGCGTTACAGAAGAAAAAATAGCGGCATTGGGGTTTTTGCAAAACTCATTTTCCTGTGCTTTCAATAACTGGTTTGCAAATAAGATTATGATAGAAACAATTAACTTTTTCATCTAAAAAAATTTGGAGGTTAAGGTTTAATTGTTTGTTTCCAGTTTTTTTTCTAATAAGGTTATTCTTTTATTTTGATCAATAATATACAATGTGAGCTCTTCTATCTTTTGCATCATCTTTGTTTGCAGTTCACCCACCTTCAATCCATTGGTTTGTATTTCTGCGGCAGATGGAATATCCGGCAAATGTTTATTTTTAGTAATAAATTTTTCTACATCATCTAATAATGGAAGTTTATATTTTTGATCAAACACATAATCTGCCCAGCCATTTTCTACCACTATTTCTTTACTTCGTATATTGCCATTTACAGAAAGTTTATAAGTAGGGTCCGTAGTACCAATACCAATATTACCATTTTGCTTGATGGTCATACAATACTGGTACCCCGCAATATCCCCAAAGTTGCCGGCAGACTGGTTGCCGCCAAAGTTGCCAATGTATAGATCGCCATTGCCGGGACTCATGCCAAAGTTCGCTCCATAGCCTGCCTTTATTGTTTTAGTGCCATTATTGAAGAAGTAATTAAAACCAATTTCAGGATTGTTAGCTGCAATTGCTACACCATATGCATCTGCGCCAAACATTGCTACTGTAGCACCTATTCTGCCATTAATTTCCAGTTTGGCATGAACAGGATCGGCAGTGCCAACACCCACATTGCCCGGAAAAAAAACGCCGCTGCCGGGAGGATTTAAGAGAATATGTTTGGCAGGAATGGACGCAAAATTATTTCCATAATTGGAACTAATATTAAAGTTTCCAATATTACTGCTAAACGCACCATACAAAACATTGTTAGCACCATAGAATGTTTGTCCAAGATCCGTACCTGTTATGTTTAATTTATAAACACTTTGGTTACTGCTTCCAATAATTACATTGCCACTGTTGCTGTTTTGAATATCATTGCCCGATGTTGACCAACCAAGGCCGGCAGATGTGGCCAGGTTATTAAAACTTCCCTGTATATGCCAATTATTATCAACACTCATATACCTAAGTGTAACAGAACTGTTACCCTTTAAAGTAAAATCAGTTCCAGTACCTGTGTGTATTTGATTGGCAGCCACAGACAGTTGCTGGTGCTTTAATGTCATTTGATTGGCTGTGTTATTATATACTGTAATAGTTCGGCCGTCAATTCCTCCATTAAAGCCACTGATGCTAAAGGCGGCAGAAGGACCACTAACAGTATAAAATGAAAAACGGGAAGTAGTGGTGTTGATATCATTATTATCTCCATTTAACAGGATGACAGCCGCATTTCTCAAAATTAGATCACCATTGATATCCAGTTTTGCCAAAGGAGTATTGGTACCTATGCCAACATTTTGTGCAATCAATATTTTCGCCATCCCCAAAACTGCCAGCAGTGTTATTATTTTTTTCATAACAGTATAATTTTTAATGAAAATTAACTATTACAAAAAATGTATTTATAGTATTTGCGTGTATGGCAATGGCTGTTGTATAGATGGAGTTATTAGTAGGAAAGATGGTTAACGCAAGCGTATTCAGGGCAGATGATTGTCTATAAGTAAACGGTTGGAATTATGTGCAGATGATGAATTATATAATTGGAGGTTTTTATTTAGTTGATATATTTACTTCACCATTACCCTAAAGTTCGGGGCATACATCACCCTTCCCTGTGCATCTTTTGCTATTACATCAAAGAAAAATAATTCTTCGCCGGGTTTTATGTCTTCCCTTATTTTATCTATCCAGCTTTGTGGCAGGGGCGTAGTTTTAAAACGTTGTGATATAATATTTGAAGTGGGGGTTACTTTACCGGTTTCTTCATTTTCTGTAACGCCGGTTTTTCTATATAAAAACTGGTAAGACGAAATGGTATAAACACCTTTTTTATCGTCAAAAATTTTTAAAGGTTGGCCAATAATACTTTCTGCTTCGCCCATATTAAGGGTAACAGAATCTCTGAAGCTGCCTAATTGAGTATATAATTTGGGTGGTTTAAATTTTACAGTGGCCGGTTTGGTTTGTGCGCTTAACTGCAGGCCAACAGATACCAGGAGCATTACAAGCAATATTTTAAAATGTTTCATTTTTTTAGAGGTTGAATTTTAAAACGAATCTACCAAAAGAAAATTGCAGTGATTTACACTTTAACAGGCCATTCAGTCTTTTGGCAATGAAGCTCTTGGTTTAAAGCCAGGTTGAACCCATTGTTTTTGTAAACCTGTAACTATTAATAACCTTAAGGAATAACAAATAACGAATTTCGAAAAACGAACGACGAGAAACGAATAACGAATAACGAATAACCATCAATCCGCAACCAGAAACCCGCAACCAGAAACCCGTAACCCGTAACCAGAAACTAGAAACCAGAAACCAGAAACCAGAAACCAGAAACCAGAAACCAGCAACTATAAACCAGCATCTACAACCCCTTTAAACTTTCTTCTATGATCTTAATCTTCATCTCAGCATCTGCTTTTTTCTTTTGTTCCAGCGCCAGTACTTCCGGTTTTGCATTTTGTACAAATTTTTCGTTGCCCAGTTTTTTCTCTACAGATACTAAAAAGCCTTGCAGGTGATGTAGTTC
>JBBQPX010000068.1:0-10532 GCA_038216775.1 Chitinophagales bacterium | reverse complement strand
ACTCCGCTGGAAAATATTGAGCAGGCTTATTATGCAGTGCCAAATTTTTATACCAAGGTAAACCTGCTGCATCAAATATTAACTGAAGATGAAACCATGACCAAGGTTTTGGTTTTTGTGGGAACAAAAAAACTGGCTGATGAATTGTTTGAACAACTGGAAACAAAATTTCCCGGTACGGCTGGCGTAATACATTCAAACAAGGAACAGAATCATCGTTTTAATACGGTAAAGCAATTTCATGATGGCGTTTACCGGTTTATAATTGCAACAGATATTGTGGCCAGAGGTATTGATGTGGCTGAAGTAACGCACGTAATTAATTTTGATATACCCGAAGTACCGGAAAATTATATTCATCGTATTGGTAGAACTGGCCGTGCAGATAAAAAAGGTATTGCCGTAAGTTTTATTACAGAAAGAGATAAACCTTTTCAAGAAGCAATTGAGGTGTTGATGAAACAACCAATACCGGAGATTCCTTTACCTGAAAATCTTGAAATTTCAGATGAATTAACGGAGGATGAAAAGCCTAAGGTTTATATGAAAACCATTCAGTTAAAAATTCCGAAGGCAGAAGAAAAAGGTCCTGCATTTCATCCTAAATCTGCTAAAAACAGCAAGGTAAATTTTATTGTGAGGAAGAAAGACAGAATGATGAAAAAGTATGGCAAACCTATTAAGCGGGCTCCTAAAAAATAATTAATTACTCCTCACTATTTATTTTGGATATACAGTTACTGATATTGCTCATTTTTGTGATGGGCATTGTATATGCAGTTAAGTTTCTGCAAAAAAAGAAAGTCACGGTTACTGAAGATGTACCAATGCGGCTAAAAAAAACGCTGGAGGATTTGGTTCCTTTTTATCAAGAATTGAATGAGAGCCAACAGGCTGAATTTGAAGAACGTGCTGCGCATTTTTTATCTACAACAAAAATAACCGGCGTTAAAACAAAGGTTGAAGATATTGATAGAATACTCATTGCCGCAAGTTCCATAATTCCTATTTTTAATTTTCCCGGCTGGGAATATTATAACCTGCATGAAGTACTGCTGTACCCAGAATCTTTTGACCATGAATACAAGCAGGTTGGCGAAGGACGAAATATTCTGGGCATGGTTGGCAGCGGCGCTATGAACCACATGATGATTTTATCGCAGAGCGAACTTAGGCAGGCATTTATTAATAAAACCGGAAAAGAAAATACAGCTATACATGAATTTGTACACCTGCTGGATAAAACCGATGGCGATGTTGATGGCATTCCTGAAAACCTTTTGAGTAAGAAATACATTTTACCCTGGTTGCAATTGATGCAAAAAGAGATTGAGAAAATAAAGGAAAACGAGTCTGATATTAACCCTTACGGAGCCACTAACCAAGCAGAGTTTTTTGCGGTAGTTTCTGAATACTTTTTTGAGCGCCCGACACTACTTGAAGAAAAACATCCTGAATTATATGCATTGTTGCAAAAGATTTTTCTGGTGTCAGCGCAATAATAATCAAAAAGCAGAATTGGGCTTAAAAAATGCCCTGACAGCTAAAAAAAATGCCAGGGCAAAATGATATATTTGAGAGCATGATTATTTTTTACCAGTCACTTTTTTTGCTGCTTTCTTAAATGCTTTTTTTACAGGAGCTACTTTTTTTTCTGCCTTTTTAACTTTGACTTTAACAGCTTTCTCTACTGCTTTACTAGCTGATGCAGCTTTTTTCTCTGCTTTTTTTATTGCCTTTTTAATTGGCGCAGTTTTCTTTTCTACTTTTTTAACAGCAGCTTTAACAGCCTTTTTTATCTCTTTTTTCGACTTCTTTTTAGTAAGCTTTTTAACGGTTTCTTTTGCGGAATCAATTGCTCCACTTGCCATTGCTGTTAAATGTTCTTTAGCCACAATTAATTCTCCGGTCAGGTGACCAAGTTTTCCGGCTATTTTTTCCATCATAGGTTCTTCAGCTTTTTTTTTCGACGTGTTTTTTTTCTTTGCCATTGTTAAGATTTTAGTATTTATAAATAAAGGAAATGCCCAAATGCGGGCAATTTTTTTACATAATACAAAAATGAAGCCATATCAATTTTTTAAGTGCCGCAAATCCAGTTCCGGGTTTCTGCCGGTTATGCCTGTATAAAAACTAATCAGCTTCTTTATGTCTGCCGCTTCGTCATCACTTGCAAAAAAAGCATCTCCAATAATTACCTGTTTGTTTTTATAATCAAACCCAACAGGTAAAATAGGTACGCCGGCTTTTTTAGCAATATGATAAAAACCAGTGCGGAAAGTATCAACTCTTTTGCGTGTGCCTTCGGGCGATATTCCAAGCATAAAGTTGTCATTGTTGTTAAACAGCTCAACTGCCTGGTCAACCATGCCCAGCTTTGCCGAACGGTCAACGGGTGTGCCGCCCATTTTGCGAAGTATCCACCCCAACGGCCAAACGAATAATTCCTTTTTGGCTAAAAATTTTGCATGCTGAATGTTCATGGCATTACGGGCAGCAAAGCCCAGCATCACATCTATCCAATGTGTATGTGGCGCTACCGCTAATATTATTTTTTTATACTGACGTGGAACTTCACCGACTAACTTCCAGCCAAAAAACTTCCAGTAGAGGTTTAAAAATAAACGAACCATGGGTTAAGTTACCTGAATTAAAATTGTTAACCCAAAATAGATGATGGCACTTGTCAAATTGTCTGGCAGACTATAAAAAAATATTGTTTAATTAATAGTCACATGTTTGTCCGAAATACTACTTTTGTACCTAACAATAACCTATAACCTAAATACAATGAAAAGAAAACTCGTATTTCCCGCAATTGTTTTTACAGCACTTTTAACCTTTATTATTTATAGCTGTACAAAAGAAACTTCTAAAACAGAGACTCAATCACTTGGTATAACGATGCCAGCTACACCCAAAACAACATTCTACGACACCATTACTTCATTGGCGTCATTCAACAAAGACACAGTAATCTGGTTTCACCATGGAATATATACTATGGTTACTTACGAGGAAAAATCGGATGAAGAAATGGAAGAAGAAGAACGTGAAAAAAATACCGGTAACGTAGAATCTTTAACCTGTTCCAATGCATTTGCCGGCAGTGCAAGAGCCGCCGCCAAAACCTCATATGCCTCTGTTTCTTATGGTACTTATAGTAGTATAAATGCTATGCGGGCAGTTTTAAAAACTGATGCATACATGAAAAGCCTGGGCATTACAAATTCTTCTCCAAGGGTTTCTGATGAGAACAGAAACAGAACTATTACTACATCATATTTATATGCTATTGCCCGGGAAAGTGATAACGATTTTCACATGATAATTGGCGATGCTAATAGCGCTGCTGGAAATCTGTTTAACTGCGAAGCTTCGGGTAATCCTGCTAGTAGTCAATCATCCTACGCCGCAATTAACGCAGTTAGAAATTATCTGAAAAGCTATTTTGGTAAAGATTTTTGCGGACAAAGCGGCTACACAAAATTTACGCCTGCTATACATGTATCGCTTTTAAAAGGAAGTTTATTTTTTGATATAGATCATGCAGCAGGAACAGTTGGACCAACGGGCCTTCGCCCCAATACTGCATGGGAGATGCATCCAATACACGATATTGCTTTTTGATCTTTTAAAATTGATTTTTTTCCGCTGTGATTTTTGTTAGAAAATTACAGCGGATTTTTTTTAAAGATCAATACTCATTAATTCTCAATAATATTTGAGCGTACAAACCATGAGGTATTTCAAATAATATTTACGGTCTTCTTTTTTACGTTTTTCATACAGTGACGCTAATAAATAGGCTAACTTTCAAAAGAAAAACATAAGCAACCGTATGAAAAATTCTAGTGCACCCATACCGAAACTTATTTTACTTAGGAATAGTTATGGGAAAGAATTTGCTTCAGAAAAAATAAAACTTCTTAACGAAGTTGATGTAAAAGCAATAAAAAGTAAAAAGCTTGCAGCAGATTTTTATAACCTGTTGTTGTTTTTTGTGGCATATCCCGATAACAAAACTGCGCATCAAATTGCTAATAGTTTGTTAGAACAATTGCAACAACGCATAGAGGAAAATGAAAACCTTCAGTACAATTTGTACAATTCGGGAATTACCGGCACGTCAATTTGTGCTGCATTTAGTTTTGAGTTGGTAAAGTGGTTAAGGCGAACACGCCGTAATGAAATTAAGTTCAACAGCTTTCAGGCTGCTGATGACAAAATACAAACCGTTCTTTCTGTAATAATGCCGAAAATTGAATCGGAAATTATGCAGGATGCCAATGCTGAATGGAAGGGATGGCTAAAACAAATAAAAGCACCGGATGAAGATTTACTTGACCAATTTATTTCGATATTTGATGCAAGCGATATCCCACCTCAAATAAAGGAAGAGTTGTGGAATACTATTGGTATAAATGTTGAAATTAAATTTACCAATCATTGCTGCTTGCCAAAATCACTTAAAAATATTTATTACCATCGCTCAATCATCCGTAAGGAAATAAAAAAGCAAAACCTCGATTTTAAGATAACACCCGTTAGGCTTAAAGGCGAAGAAGCAGAACAGGTTATGGATTGCAGCAAAATGATTCTGGTACAGCATCTCCGGGAGATTGACCCAACAAGTTTTACTGCGGCAAAATTTGTTTCTTTCTACCAGCTACCACGTGGTTATTCAATTGCAATAATGGGTATGGATGAAGAACATCGGCATCCTATTGATAGTTATTTGAGTTACACAGTTTTTAAAAATGGAGTGCCGGTTTCTTATGGCGGTTCCTGGATATTATTTGATAACTGCCGAATTGGATTTAATATTTTTCCCGGCTATCGTGGTGGAGAATCTAAATATATTTTTCAGTTAATTTTAGAAACGCATCAAAAGCTGTTCAATTTAAAACGCTTTGCTGCCGACCCTTATCAAATAGGTAAACACAATAGCGATGGCATACACTCCGGGGCATTCTGGATTTATTATCATGCAGGATTTCGCCCTTTGGAAAAACTGCAATACGATATGGCTTCAGTAGAAGAACAGAAAATTAAAGCGGATAAAAAATACCGCAGTGCTGCATCTACTTTAAAAACATTAGCCAACTCAAGATTAGCATTAGTGCTGCAAAATAATGCGGTACAATTTGATGCAACAGATTTAAGCCTTGCTTATGCAGCCATCCTTACAAAAAAATATAAATGCAACAGGAAGCTTGCAGAAATAGATGCAGTAAAAAAACTTTCTGACATCTTACAAATAAAAAACTATCAGAATGATAACATGCAATTCGTTTTAAAGAACTGGGCTTTACTATTATTAAGTAAGGAAAAAGAACTTCGAACTAATACTCAATTAAAATCAGCATGTAAAAAACTTTTTGTTTTAAAGGCTTCGGGTAGCGAAGTTGCTTATACAAAGGCATTACAGCAAACTAAAGTGCTTAAAGAATTTATTGAAAATATTTTGCAGGAGTATAATATTGCTGCCAAATAAAAACGGTTGATTCTTGTTAAGGAATCAACCGTTTTACTATTAATATTTAATTATGCTTTTTCTTCACTAACTGTTTCTTTTCCATATTCAAACTCCCAGAAGTCCGCATCTTTTATCCCTAATTCAACAGGATTAAATACAGGGTCTTTACCTGCCTTCTTTTGTTTTTCGTAATCTTTTAATGCACGTAGTGCGGGCTTTTGTAGAATAATAATGGCGACAACATTTAACCAGGCCATAATACCAACACCCATATCACCAAGGTCCCAGGCAAGCGTGGCCGTTCGTACACAACCAAAATAAACAGAAGCCATAATACCAAATTTAAGCAGCAGCATCAGCAATGGCCCGCCACGTTTTTGGGTTAAGTAAGCCACATTTGTTTCGGCAATATAATAGTATGCAAGTAAGGTTGTAAAAGCAAAAAAGAAAAGCGCAATGGCTACAAAATAACTTCCGGTGCCAACATAGTCTGGGTGAAAAACCTGTTGCCCTGTGCTGAAAGCTTTGTCAATGGCCGCTTGTGTGTAAGTGGGGCTTCCGTCAATATGTTTAACTCCATCCTGCATATAATACACGCCGTTATCAACCAGTAAATTATTATCCGGTCCTTTTACATTGTACATACCGGTTATTAAAATCATAAATGCAGTGGCAGAACAAACAAATAACGTATCTATATAAACAGAGAACGCCTGCACCAAACCTTGCTTTGCAGGGTGAGAAACTTCAGCCGCAGCAGCGGGATGCGGCCCTGTTCCTTGCCCGGCTTCGTTACTGTAAACTCCACGTTTAACGCCAATTGAAATCATAGCGCCGACTATGCCGGCAAAAGTTGCCTTAGCACCAAATGCGCTTGAAATAATTAAGGAAAAAACGCCAGGAATTTTGTCGTAGTTCATCACCAGTATTACAACCGCAACAAGTATGTATGCAATTGCCATAAATGGGACAACAAACTGTGCAACATTTGCAATTAATTTTATACCCCCAAAAATTATCAGCCCCAGCAAAACAGCAAGCAATGCACCGGTCCAAACGTAATTAATAGCAAAGGCACTTTTTACCGCAGACGCAATGCTGTTGGATTGTACACCCGGTAACAATAAACCGCAGGCAAGTATGGTGCTTATGGCAAAAACTATAGCATACCATTTACCAATTTTTTTATTTTTAAAACCCTTCTCAATGTAAAATGCCGGACCTCCACGATATTCGCCTTTTTCTTTTCTTTTATAAATTTGCCCGAGTGCTGATTCTACAAACGCCGAACCAGAACCAAGAAAAGCAACAGCCCACATCCAGAAAATTGCACCGGGTCCGCCAATAAAAATTGCAGTGGCTACGCCAGCGATATTGCCGGTACCAACCCTACCCGATAAAGAAACAGCAAGTGCCTGAAAAGAAGAAATACCTGCCGAGGATTTATCTCCATCCCACATAAGCTTAACCATATCTTTAATTAGCCGCACTTGAAAAAACCTCATGCGAAAAGAAAAATAAATACCGACAATAAGTAAAAGATAAATAAGGGCATTGCTCCAGATAATAGAATTGGCGGTACTTACAAAGTGTTCAAATGTTTCCATGCGTTAGTTGGTTTTGTTTTACGATAGGGCAATATAAAACTTTAAACGGATTGTTATGCTTTGAAAAAATTGTGATTTTAGAAAACCCACTTCTTTTTCTGTGTAGATAATTCCACGATTAAAAAAAGATTCTACGCCATTGTTAAACATTTCAACATTACAAATAAGTTTTAGTAGAACAAATGGAGATAAGTTTAGCTGATTTATAGTAATATAAAAGATGGTGCAGTATTTGAAACTGTTATGAAAAACAAATAACTATTATGAATAGCATTAATCAAAATCAAGAAGAAAAAAATTATGAAGATTTAATGGGGCAGGAAGCCATTGACAAAATCAGGGAGTTAGTTGGAAAATCAGCGGTTTGCTTTTTTTGTACTAAACTTCAAACCAACGAAAGTTTTTCGGTAAGGCCGATGACAGTACAAAAAGTAGATGACCAGGGAAACTTTTGGTTTTTAAGTGCGTCTGACAGCAGCCATGATGCGGAGATTAACAACGACCCTGTAATTCAGATACTTTTTAAAGGCTCTGATTATTCTGACTTTTTAAATATTTATGGTACAGCCACAATTAGCCAGGATAAGGCAATGATAGAAGAGTTGTGGAACCCGATGTTTAAAACATGGTTTACCGAAGGGAAAGACGACCCAAGAATATCAGTAATTAAATTAAAACCAACAGAAGGTTATTATTGGGATACCAAGCATAATATGGCTGTAGGTTTTGTAAAAAGAATGGTGGGTGCCGTAATTGGTAAAACGATGGATGATTCCATTGAAGGAACAATAAATGTGTAAGGCAAAATAAATAACCCCGGAAATTTTTTCCGGGGTTATTTATTATACTATTCTTGTGCTAATTTATTTTAAATGAAAGATTATTTTTAACATAAAAAAGAAATCAAAATAATTATTTTCCTGGTTTAGATGGTCTCACCTCTATTTTACTTGGCAATGTGCGGGGGTTCATGTGCAGCAAATCGGCAACAAGTTCCCCAATATCTTCCGGCTGTATTTTCCATGCATCTGCATCACTCGGCACATGATTGTTAAAATGAGTGGCTACAGATCCGGGCATAATGGTAGAGACTTTAATACCATATTGTCTAAGGTCCAGCATAATAGCTTGTGTAAAACCAACCAGACCAAACTTGCTGGCGTTATAAGCTGCACCGTTTTCAAAAAAATTGGTGCCTGCTAAACTGGCAATTGTGATAATATATCCTTCTGAAAGTTTTAAAGGATTGATGGATGCCTTCACGCTGTTAAAAACTCCGGTGAGGTTGGTATCAATCGTCGCTTTCCATTCATCTTCTGTAATAGTATCAATTGGCGCAAAATGACCAACGCCTGCATTGGCAACCAGCACATCTAACTGACCGAAGTGGTCCATTACGGCTTTTACAGCATTGGTTTCAGATGCCAGGGAAGAAACATCCGACTCAATAGCCAGAACCCTTTCGCTATCTGCACCAAGCGAAGCCGCAGCTTCTTTTGCCGCATCAATTGAGCGGCTGCTTATTGCAACCCGCATACCTGCATCCAATAATGTTTTTGCAACACCTAATCCTATACCTTTACTCCCCCCGGTTATATATGCAACCTTATCTTTTATATTATTTGCCATGATATTTTTAGTTTGAAAATTAAAAAAAGAGTTGAATAAAGATAACAATAAAGGATAAGAATTGTTTTGGCTTATATATTGTATAAAACTTGCAACATAATAATAACGTAGATGATTCCGAAGACAACCAATAGAAAATATCAATTCACAAAACTTGCTTTTTTTGCATTTACAGCCATGCTTTTAGTAAACAGTTGCGCATTTAAGTTTGTAAGCAGAAGTAAAAATATTGAATACACTAAAAGCGATACAGCCAGAACGCCTCAACAACTAAATGTGTTTGCTCCTGCAAAAAAGAATGCACTCAAGCCCGTTTTAATTTATGTTTATGGCGGAAGCTGGAACTCTGGCAGAAGAGGCTTATACAGTTTTTTCGGCAGTAGAATAGCAAGAAAGAGCGTGGTGATGGTAATACCAGATTATCCTAAAAGCCCTGCAGCAGGTTACAACGAAATGGCTGAAGATATTGCTTTGGCTGTTAAGTGGACAAAGGAAAACATCGCAAAATATGGTGGCAACCCTGATAAAATATTTATTTCCGGTCACTCTGCAGGAGGGCATCTTGCTGCATTGGTTACAATTAAAGAAGATTATTTTAAAAAGCTTAAAATAAAAAATCCGGTAAAAGGATTTATTGGTATTGATGCCGCAGGGCTTGATATGTACGGTTATTTAAAAGAAGAAAATTTTTCGGATGGCGAAAGTTATCTGAAAACATTCTCCAACGACCCAGCTGTTTGGAAGCAGGCATCTCCTGTTTATTATTTGCACAACGGTATGCCGCCTATGCTTATTTATCAAGGAGAAAAAACTTACCCTTCTATTGCAACGGGTAATGCAAAGTTTACAGATTCGCTTAAAAAATATGACGTTAAATACAACTACAAAATATTACCAGGCAAAAAACACGTGCCTATGATTACGCAGTTTTTAAATCCATATAATAAACGCTACAAAGAAATAATTTCTTTTATGAAAGCGAACTAAGCCCCGGCCTTCAGTATTTTAAACCTGTCATTAAATATTGCTGATAGAAGGGAATATTTTATTTTTCCTATTAATATATTTACACAAACTTGACATAGGTCATTAGGTTTTTGTAAAAGTTTAAATTATTTTCGCACAAAATTGAAAAAAGTCAAAAACATATCATACCGAAAAACGCTGCTGAAATTTTCTGCGGCATTAGTTATGTGTTGTTGCCTGTTACTGCTTACGGGCGCTAATTTTTTCGTTTACAAAAATTCAGATAGTAAAGCAAAAGTGGAAAATCACAAAAGCAAAGGCCAAGGTAAGGAAACTCCTTGCGGAGAAGAATCTTCTAAAACAGGCTCAAATCTTAGTATTCAGGAAGAATATGTACACGAATTTCATTTGCAGCATCAAGTAATTTTTCAAGATAAACGCACGCAGTACAACCTGTTTGGCGAAGAAGAAAATGCTATGGTTCACTACGAACTTATTTCTCCGCCTCCCGATTTTTTATAATCTCATAATTCCACTTTAACATAATTTTCAGTAAAGGAATATACTGCCTGCATCATTATATGCTTGCAGCATAATTTTTTACCATTTAAACTGATTATACCGATAAATAACTCAATGCAGTTTGCTGTTGGTATAACACCATCTAAACACGATAAAAATCGTGAAAGATGGGATTACAAACTTATTTATATTTATGACTTTTAAACATTTAAAGGAAGACATTCCTTCCAGTATTGTTGTGTTTCTTGTTGCCCTGCCATTGTGTTTGGGTATTGCACTTGCATCGGGTGCTCCTTTTTTCAGCGGAATTATTTCCGGTATTGTTGGCG
>JBBQPX010000067.1:0-10533 GCA_038216775.1 Chitinophagales bacterium | reverse complement strand
GAAATGGACATCATGAATTTGAAATATTACACGTTCTGCAAAGGCACGTTTGCCGGCGTTAAAAATGTAGTAATAAGTGCAACGGGTTACACAGGCGCCGGTGGCATTGAAATTTATTTTGAAGATGAAGGCGATAATGCCTTAAAAGTTTGGGATGCTATTTTTGAAGCAGGTAAAAAAGGCGGTATTAAACCAATTGGCCTTGGTGCACGTGACACGCTGCGTTTGGAAATGGGTTACTGCCTTTATGGAAATGATATTGACGATACCACATCACCTCTGGAAGCAGGCCTTGGCTGGATTACAAAATTCAGTAAGCCTTTTACCAACAGCGAATATTTTGAACAGCAAAAAGCCGAAGGCGTTACTAAAAAACTGGTAGGATTTGAAATGCTTGAAAAAGGAATTGCACGCCACGATTATGCAATCAAAGATTTTGAAGGCACAATAATTGGTAAAGTAACTTCTGGTACTCAATCGCCAACTTTGGGTAAAGCCATTGGTATGGGTTATGTAGATAAACAATTTGCTGCCGTAGGTAGCGAAATTTACATAACCGTTCGTAACACTTTAATAAAAGCTAAAGTGGTTAAAATGCCGTTTGTTTAATTGATAATTTGATAATTGATAATGTTTTTTACGTGAGCGGCTTTATCAATAAGATGCAGACTGCACCTGCAATATTTTCAATTATCCCTGTCTCGCCGACAGGCAGGCATTAAAACATTATCCATTAAATCGCTATGGCAAAAATTCATTTAACATCATTTATCAGTGCGCCAATTAAACGGGTTTTCGATTTAAGCCGTAGCATAAACCTGCACCAGATTTCAACCGCATCAACCAACGAAAAAGCCATTGATGGCGTAATGAATGGTTTGATAAATAAAAATGAAACGGTTACCTGGCAGGCAAAGCATCTTTTTAAAACAAGAATGTTTACCGCAAAAATCACCGAAATGCAAAGTCCTGATTTTTTTACTGATGAAATGATAAAAGGCGATTTTAAAAGCTTTCGCCACGAACATTATTTTAAAGCAGCAGAAAACGGAACTATTGTAATTGATATTTTGAATTTTGAAAGCCCATACGGCACTATCGGAAAAATTGCCAACAGCGTTTTTCTAAAATCATACCTGGAAAAACTTTTGATAAACAGAAACGCTGTTATTAAAGAATATGCCGAAACTCAAAAATGGAAAGCTATTTTAATTTAATTTTAATCAATGCCAACAACTAAACCAGAACTCTATACCAGTCTTTCGCCAGCACTTTTAAACCTGTACGATGTTGATAAAAGCATTGTGGTAATTATTGATGTACTGCGTGCTACATCTACCATTGCCACAGCTTTACACAACGGTGCTAAATGTATTATTCCGGTTGATAGTGTTGCAGAATGCATTCGCTTAGGAAAGCAAATTGAAAGCATTACCGCAGGCGAGAGAGATGGAAAAATAGCAGAAGGTTTAGCGTACGGGAACTCTCCTTTTGAATACCCTGCAGAATTTGTAAAGGGAAAAACATTGGTACTTACCACCACCAATGGCACTAAATTGCTGCACATGGCGCTAAACGAGAATGCAAAAGCAATTATCACCGGCTCTTTTCCAAACCTGTCTGCCGTTTGCGATTATTTAGTATCGCAAAATCAAAATATAATTTTAGGTTGTGCAGCCTGGAAAGATCGTGTAAATATTGAAGACACTTTATTTGCCGGAGCCGTTATCGATAGAATAGGAAAACATTTCTCTATTAATTGCGACGCCTCTCAAATGGCGCTAACTATGTACAATGATGCAAAAGCGGATTTATTTGAGTTTATGAAAGCGAAACAGGCATCGCATTACAACAGGCTTAGTGGTTACGGACTGGAAAAAGATATTAAATATTGCCTTACGGAAGATGTTGCAAATACCCTTGTTGTGTATGAAGAAGGAAAGCTGCTGGCAAAATAAAGGCCTCAAAAAAGCGTTAATGCTTTAACATTAAATTCGTACTAATCTTTCTATAACATCTTTAAGCTCACTATTTTTTCGTTATTTTTGCAAATTGCCTTTTTCAGAAATACATATTGCTTAAAGTATTAAGTATCAATGTTAATCCGGAATCGTAAATCGGCAATCTAAAATTAACAATGGCTTTACCGCACCTTATTAAATATGTTTACAACACAGGTTCCGACGAAGTAATTCGCCGTGGGAAGAGAATACATACCATGGGTTTTGTGGAGCTTGTTGAACATGACCAGTTAATGGGCGGGATTGTTTTTAGGGTAAAGGATGATAGCTACTCAACTTTTTACAAAGTGTATATTCAGAAATACACTGATGCAAAAGCCATGACTGTTCGCTGCTCATGCCCTTATAACATGGGTGATATTTGCCGGCACGAAGCAGCAGCTTTAATCCGCTTGCAGGACATGGTTGATAAAAATATGCTGGGCAATACCAACATACAATATAACCAACGCCATACGGTAGCCAAAATGAAGCATATTGAATTGAAGATGATAAAATTATTATCATCGCCAGGGATTTATGCGGAAGCAGAAAATATTTTACGAAGTACCAAAGCAAATATTATTAAAGCTGCGGATGAACGTGTGGAGGCAGAGTTAATTCTTGATGGTGAAACTTATCCGTTAGTTATTCAGAAAAACGACGAAAGAAATTTTGATACTTCGTGCAAATGCGGAGAAACGGAACATCCGCTTTGCGAACATAAAACGATGTTATTTCTGCAATTGCTTGATGCTTACGGAGCAAACTATTTTGACAGCATACGCAACTGGGATAAAGAGAAAAATAAACTGCTGCAGATTTATGGCTATAGCTTGGACGAAGACCTTACAGGCAAATTTGAATTTACTTACAAAGAAGGAAAGCCTTTTTTAAAAGTACTTGATACCTCAATAAAAAGAGTTGCCGCCGGAACTACAGCAGCAAGGCCAGCAGAGGCTTTCGTTGTACCCAATCTACCCGAGGAGGAAACTATTGTTGCAGAACAGGCTTCAAAAAAACTAGGCGTTGTTTTTAATTTTAATGCAAAAATGTATCCTTATTTTGATGTAGATGCAGTGCAAGGCGAAGCTGATGAAGCCCTTACAAAATATGTTAGTAAAGTTGAAAAACTCGACCTCACAAAATTTGTTGATACAGAATCTTTTAGTGAGGAAGATAAACAGCTTTTACAACAGATACGCAAACTACAAGGCACAGAAGTAAATAAATATCTCGATCGCAATTCGCCCTTCAGTGGTATTTGGGAAAATATTATTCATACCGATGGAGATGATTTACCAGAAGACACGAAGGCGTTGATTGGAGAATATCTTCAGCCAAAGCTTAAAAAAATATTTGAAGAGCAGGTTGCCAGCAATTTTGTTTTTTATCTGCCGAAGGCGAAACAATTTACAACAGCTAACCTTATTGAAATTGAATTAAGCGACAATTTTATTGCACCTGTTTTTAAAGTGCAGGCTAAAGATGGCCATTTTGAAATTGCCTGTACCGTAAAATTAATGGGTGATGCCATACCTTTTACAGATAATGAATGCAACAGCAGCCTTGTTTATTTAAACGATAAGGCAATGTACCTGTGGCAAAAAGCTGAAGATGTTTTGCAAGCCGAAAAGTTTTTAAAAGAAGGAAATATAAAGCTTAGTAAAGATAACTGGGCGGATAAAATGAAGACCATAATTCTTCCTTTAACCAAAGAGTATCAGGTTGAATTTGATAAAAGCCTGGTAAGAGAAATTAAAAGCGGCGAGCCGGAAGTAAAACTGCTTTTGCAGGAAAAGGGCGACTACCTTGTGTTTCAACCCGTATTTACGTACAAAGGTTTTGAAACCAAACCTAACGATAAAGAAAATATTATTATTCCCGATGGCGATAAAATATTAATTATTGAACGCAACCTGGAAGCCGAAGAAGCTTTTTTAAAGAAATTGGAAAATCTGCATTCCATGTTTGTGCGGCCCGATGATAATAAAAACAACCTGGTTTTAAAAGGTGCAGATGTGCTTCGCAATAACTGGTTCTTTTTGTTTGTGGATGCTATGAACGAAATGAAAGTGCCGGTATTTGGTTTTGAAGCACTTCGTAATTTCAGGTTTAACACAGCAAGGCCAAACACGCATATACATGTAAGTAGCGGGCTGGATTGGTTTGATGCTAAAGTTGAAATTGAATTTGGTGAGCAACGTGTTGGTATCGATGAAATAAAAACTGCGCTTAATAACAAACAGTCTTTTGTGCAGTTAAACGATGGCACGCTCGGTATTTTACCAGATGAGTGGCTGAAGCGCTATTCCTTGCTTTTTAAAGTTGGCGATGGCAGAAGCGACCAGCTTCGCTTATCAAAATACCACATGAGTGTTATTGATGAGTTGTACGAAAACCGTGATGAAAAAGAATTAAGTTTTGAGCTTGACGAAAAATACGAAAGGCTAAAAGAGTTTAAGAATATTCCTGAAACGCCTGCACCAGAGCATTTACAATCAATTTTAAGACCTTACCAAACTTCCGGTTTTCAATGGTTGAATTATTTAAATGATGTAGGTTGGGGTGGTATTTTGGCAGATGATATGGGTTTGGGTAAAACCGTACAGGCGTTGAGTATGCTGCATCATTACAAAGAAGTTAATGGTGGTTTAAAAGCACTTGTTGTTTGCCCTACCACGCTTATTTATAACTGGCGTAATGAGGTGCAGAAGTTTGCGCCGTCGTTAAGTTTTCATATACACCATGGTAGCGTGAGAAGCCGCAGTGTGGAAGAGTTACAAAAGCATAATATCGTAATAACTACTTATGGCACTCTACGCAGCGATATACAGGTTTTACTAAAAATGAATTTTGATTATGTGGTGTTGGATGAAAGCCAGGCGATAAAAAACCCAGCATCAAAAGTTACTCGTGCCGCCTGTTTGCTTAATGCGAAAAACAGAATATGCATGAGTGGTACGCCGCTGCAGAATAATACTTTTGATATTTTTGCGCAAATGAATTTCCTTAATCCTGGTTTGCTGGGCAATATGGAATTTTTTAGAAATGAATTTGCAACGCCTATTGATAAATTTGGCGAGCAGGAACAAAAGGAACACTTACGCAAACTTTTATTTCCGTTTATTTTACGCCGCACCAAGGAGCAGGTGGCTAAAGACCTTCCGGACAAAACAGAAACTATTCTCTTTTGCGAAATGGAGGACGAGCAACGTAAAGTATATGAGGCTTACCGTAACAGTTACCGTGAAAAAATTCTCGGCACCATCGACCAGCAGGGAATAGGAAAATCGCAGTTAACTATTTTGCAGGGTTTAATGAAGCTGCGTCAGATATGCGATAGTCCGGCTATTTTAAATGAAGAAGAAAAGTATCCGAATAACTCCATAAAATTAGATGAGCTGGCACGTGAAATTGAAGAAAATATTGGCGACCATAAGGCGCTTATCTTCTCCCAGTTTTTAGGTATGCTTGCATTAATTAAAAAGAAGCTGATTAAGGATAATATTCCTTTTGAATATTTTGATGGCAGCACATCGGCGCCAGACAGGGAAAAAGCGATTCAAAATTTCCAGAATAACGATGAGTGCAGAGTGTTTCTTATCTCATTAAAAGCCGGTGGTGTGGGTTTAAACTTAACCGCTGCCGATTATGTGTACATTGTTGACCCATGGTGGAACCCAGCGGTAGAACAACAGGCTATTGACCGTACACACCGTATCGGGCAGACAAAAAACATATTTGCTTACCGGATGATTTGTGTAGATACTATTGAAGATAAAATACTGCAACTCCAGGAAAAGAAACGAAAATTAGCCAGCGAATTAATAGCAGACGATGCCAGCTTTGTTAAAGCGCTATCTAAATCAGATGTGGAGTATTTATTTAGTTAAAGGCTTGCTTTGTTTATCACGAAGCTATATAGTCTTTCAACCTTTCAAACTCCCGGTTATTGCCGGCAGTGAAAAAGTTTTTGAGCACTTGTGCTAAAAATTTCAGAAATAAACCAAAGCCTGAGCTTTGTTTTGTTGTGGTGGTAAGCATATATTGGATTTTAAGTATCAAATATACAAACACTGCATAGGTATTGTCAAGCGTAATTTTGCCTGATTTTCTGCCTGGTAATTTCCGAAAACTAAAACATTTATTTTAGTTCCTTAGAATATTACTATCACGTAACCTCCGGTTCTTTTTATAGTACTTAATTGGATAAACGTCGGGGTTTTGCCTTAGTTTGCCAATAAGCCTTTGAATTGCTGCAACAATAAAATGGCTGTTTTTTGCCTGGTATGGATTATTATTCATGGGATAACGGTTTTAGGTATAATAATTAACGGCATATTTGTTAATATATTGTGTAAAAGCCGCTTCGTGGCTACTATACACCTAAAGAGTTAACATCTGGCAGCTTTACAAAGAAAGATGCAGCTATCCAGCAAATAATGGCAATAAAGGCAATTGTTTCTCCTTTGGTAAGTTCTATTTGTAAATATTTTTTCATGATAAAAGTTTTGATAAAAGATCTAATTTGTTTCTAAATAATAGACTGCATTTGAAATAGCCGGTTTAAAAAGAAAATGGGTTTATAGTTTTTTTTAACATCGATACAATAACCAAAAACCGAAATGGAAGTAAATCCTTCAGTTAGAAACATCAGCATTTATCCCGTAAAATCGTTGGATGGAATTGCTTTGCAAAGTGCAAAGATTGGCATTGGCGGCAGCTTAATGCACGATAGGGAATATGCGATGTTTGATGCGAACGGAAAATACATCAATGGTAAATCCAATGCCCTTATTCATTCCTTAAGGTCAACATTCGATTTAGCTAATGAAACAATATCGCTGAAACATGAAGATGAAACCGCCTGGAATCTGTTTCATTTACAAAATGACAGAGCTGCTATAAATGAATTTCTATCATCATTTTTTAAAAAACCGGTTACACTTTTACAAAATAAGGAAGGTAAGTTTTTAGATGTGCCAGTGATTAGCGGCGTTACTGTTTTGTCAACAGCAAGCCTGGAGAAGGTTTCAGGCTGGTTTAATGATATGGAGCTTGAAGAAACACGAAAGCGTTTTAGGGCAACTATTGAAATTACAGATGTGCCAGCGTTTTGGGAAGATCAACTTTTTTATGAAGAAGAAAATATTATTGAGTTTAAAATAGGCGATGTTTTGTTATATGGAATGAGCCCACGTGCAAGATGTATAGTGCCAACCCGTAACACGCAAACCGGAGAGTTGATTCATGCTTTTGCAAAAGATTTTGCAAAACAAAGGGCAGAAAATTTGCCAACATGGTCTGGTTTAGAAAACTACGGACACCATTATTATTTATCAGTTGATTGTATGATTCCAGAAACGGAGTTTGGCAAATGGATAGCCGTTGGCGATGAAATAAAAATTATCGGCAAAAAAGTGATTAGTTTGATTTAAGGCTTATTTCTTCCCATTTTTGTTCTGAAAACTATTTATGGTATGATATTTACGCTGGCAAAACTATCCTCTTAAAACTTCGTTATAGGTTTAAACCAAACAAAAAATTAATATGGCAACTACAACTAAAATAGCTTTAGTAACAGGCGGAAGCCGCGGCCTTGGAAAAGATATGGCTATCAATATTGCAAAAAGAGGAATTGATGTAATACTTACCTATAGGAATAATGCAGAAGATGCAAAAGCGACTGTAGCCGAAATTCAAGCGATAGGACAAAAAGCAGTTTCGCTAAAACTAGACATGAGCGACTTTAATTCGCTGAAAGGTTTTGCGGCAGATGTGAAGGGAGCTCTACAATCAACATGGCATACCGAAAATTTTGATTTTTTGATAAACAATGCAGGCATGGGAGCAACCGTGCCTTTCTTAAATGTAACTGAAGAACTTTTTAATGATTTTTTGAACGTGCATTTTAAAAGTGTTTATTTTTTAACTCAGTACTGCGTTCCCTTTATTAATGAGGGAGGACGGATTATCAACATCTCCAGTGGTACAACACGTTTTAGCAATCCGGGTTACTCTGTATATGCATCTATGAAGGGAGCTATTGAAACTTTTACAAAGTATTTAGCCAAGGAATTAGGCGTGAAAGGAATTGGTGCAAATGTTGTTGCCCCCGGCCCTGTAGAAACCGATTTTAATAACGCTTTCATTCGCAACAGCCCGCAAATGAAAGAAATTTTAGGTTCGTTATCGCCATTTGGCCGCGTTGGTGCTGCCGATGATATTGGAAGTGTTGTAGCTTTTCTTTGTACAGATGATGCTAAATGGATAAATGGCCAACGCATAGAAGTTAGCGGAGGTATAAATACATAACCGTATTTTTATTACTTTCACCAATATGGATATACTTCTGGATATATTGAATGAGATGGTAAAGGCACATCCGGCATCTGATTTTTTAAGCAGCCTGCATCAGCAGTATTGCAATCGTGGTGGGCTTAGTAAAAAGCAACTGGAAGGTTTGCACAGTAAAGCTGTTAAATCCGAAACTATTAGTGCCGGTAAACTTGCTACTCTTGAAGCAATCATAAGAAAGAAACCAACTAGAGAAAGAGCCGCAGCAACAAAAACTGCACCGCTGCCAGTAAAAGATGAAGCAACAGGCGAGAGCATCTCTGCCATACTAAATAAATATCCTCAACATAAAAGGCTATTATTTTTAAAATCGAAGTTTGATAATAATGAAAATATCTCTGTATTGGAAATTGCAGAGATAGAGAAATTTAGGAAGTTGTTGTTGAAATAATATTACTGCATCATAAAAACTTGTGCGTCATCGCTATTCTTTAAAAAAATTAGCATCGCTTTGCCATTTTCTTTCAGGTAAATCATTTTGCGGGATTCTCCTTTTATAGTTAACCCATTATCCGCAGGTGAAACGGCTGCATAGTTTCCTTTGCCAGTTCCTTTTAAAAACAAGGCTGAAGTAGCATCATATACACCTGTCATCACCGCAGGGTCGTTGGAGTTGCCGCAAACCAAAATATCTTTTATGCCATCATTATCTACATCATCAATTACCATATCGTTTATGGTGGAGAACTGCGCCTTATCAGGGAAAGGAATAAAACGGAAAGTATTATTGCCTTCGTTCATTAAGACACCCGATGCAAAAAAGTTGGTTTTATAAACGTCCATATCCTTTTTTTCTGCTTCTGTAAAAATGCCATCTAAAGTTTTGCCAGAATAATCTCTGTAGCGAACAAACTTTTTACGCATAGAAGGTATCTGATCCATCAACTGATCACGACTGTACAATGGATAACATTTACCCTCGTTGTAATAACCAAGTACTGCATCGTAACTTCCGTTGTTGTCAAAGTCTTTGGCGTAAATGGTGCAAGGCTCATTTATATTCCCTTTTATGTTAGAGTTTAAACCACGATTGCCCAGCACAAAATCCATCTTGCCATCATTATCTAAGTCCTCCGCTTTCATATTATACCACCAACCGGTAAAAGCATCCATGCTGATAAGGGTATCTTTATTTGAAGGTAATTTTATAAGAATTGAATTTTGTTCTTTTACAAACTGCCCGTTTTTGAAACTGAAAATTTCCAACGGCATCCATTCGCCACTTATTGATAATTCTTTTTTACCATCGCCATTTACATCAGCCCAAACAGCCTGGTTAACAATGCCGGGGGTCATTAATGCCGAAGCATATTGTGCAGTAACATCTGTAAAAACGCCTTTGTTGTTTTGTAGCAACATGCTTCTGTCCGCTTTGGGAAAAATGCCCGGCACCACATGCCCGCCAACAAATAAATCCAAATCACCATCTCCATCAAAATCCAAAGCTGTAACGCTGGAGCCATTAAAACCTTCTGTTGGTAAAGCTTTTAAAGATTTAGTGAAATTTCCTTTGCCATCATTTAAATATAAACGGTCTTGATATTTATCGCTACCGGTATTAAATTCGGCACCTCCGCTAACTACATATAAATCCATATCTCCATCTCCATCAGCATCAAAAAACAAGGCGCTCATATCTTCATAATCTTTATCGGCAGTAAAAGCAGCTTGCTTTTTTGGGGTAAATGCGCCGGTTGCATTTTGCAACATTAAACTTCCTTCGCTACCGGCTGCACCGCCAATATATAAATCTTCTTTCCCATCACCATTTACATCTGCTTTAGCGTAATAAGGACCTTTACGGCTGCATTTGTAAGGTATTAAAGGCTCTCTTTTAAAATCTATAAAATCATTTTCTGTTTGCGTGTATTTTAATTTTCCTGTTTTGCTGATGTCGGTAAAACGAGTTGTAGCTTTTGCCGCAACGGTGCTATTCATCATTTTTGCATCAGACTCATAAATGGTCAAAACCTGGTCAGCTTTTACGTTTTGCAAAATGATTTTCTTTTGAGATGGAAATGTAATTTCCACTTTTGGAATAATTGTTTCGCTTCCAGTTCCAAAATGCAGTGCATGTTCTGACGAAGATAGAAAACCACGTTGCGGATTGTAATGCTGCAACTGAACCTGCCCTTTTGAATTTGTAAGTTTTACAACAGGCCCATACACTTCA
>JBBQPX010000066.1:0-10555 GCA_038216775.1 Chitinophagales bacterium | reverse complement strand
TTCCAAACCCAATAAATAAAAAAAGGATAGACGTTATAAGAATGGTTTTATAAACTTTCCAGTTTTCTTCTGTAATTAATTTTTTAAAAAGGCTGTTAACTATAAAGAAATAAACGCAAAATATAAAGGCCGCATTGAGTGCATGCAAAAGGCAGATTATTACGTAACTGTATTTATGTTCATTTTCCGATACTACAAACGGCTTAAAAAAATACAGAAATAGAAAAACAAAAATAAATATAAAACCTGTAAGCTTTAGCAGCTTGTTATTACTGGTATAATAAGGATAAGGCTGTTTTAATGTTGATAATATTTTCTTCATAAATGCTGTAGCAAATTTAGGCTGATTTGTGCAGGAAAATAAAAATTTACTGCCGCTTAATAATTCTGTTTGAATTCTTTAATCAAAAAGTATATATTTAATCCATTGTTCATTTACGCCAAAACTTAACCAAATGAGAAATGCCAAAACAGATTTGCTGCGCATGCTTCAAAAAGCTTTTAAACAAGCACTCGGTAAACACAATACTAAAGTATCTACTAATGGAAAACCAGATGAATCACGCCGTGATTTTTTAAGAAAAACATTTATGGGTGCGGCCGGTGTTGTTGGTAGTCAGGCCTTGGCTAACGCAGGGTACTTTAATCGGTTTGCCGCTCCTGAACAGAAATTTAAAGTTGGTATTTTAGGAGCAGGTATTGCCGGCTTGCACGCAGCATACGTTCTGCAAAATGCTTATATTGACGCTACCGTTTTTGAAGCTAGTGGCAGAACAGGTGGCAGAATGTACACTGCTAAAAATATGCTGGGAAAAGGAATTACAACAGAGCTTGGTGGCGAGTTTGTAGATAGCAATCATGAGGATATTTTAAACCTTGCAAAAGAATTTAAACTTTCGTTGGTTGATACTGAAAAAGATAAAAATCTCATTAAGCAGGTTTTTCATTTTGATAATAAAAATTATACGGCTAAGGATTTGGTGAAGGCGTTAAAGCCATTTGTAGCAAGTATTAAAGCTGATATAGATTCGTTACCGGAAACAATTACGTACAAAAGTTACGGAGGCGCAGATAAGTGGGACAAGATGTCTATAGAAGAATACCTTAGCTTAAAGGGTATTACAGGCTGGCTGAAAAATATGCTCACCATTGCATTTACAACCGAATATGGTTTAGATACAACAGAACAATCGGCCATTAACCTGTTGTTTTTGTTTGATCCTGAAAATGCAGGTGAAGAATTATTTGGCGAGAGTGATGAACGCTATAAAATTTCTGGAGGCAATCAGCGGGTTACTGATGAATTAACTAAACGCCTGAAAAATATTAAAACCGGATTCGAGGCAACAAAAATAAAGTCGGACGGAGATGGTTTTACAGTTGATTTTACAAACGGCCATTCTGAAAAATTTGATTATCTTATTTGTTGTATTCCATTTACAAAATTGCGTACAGTAACGCTGGAAATAGAGGGAATGAGCGATGTAAAGAAAAAATGTATTTCGGAGCTTGGCTATGGTCGCAATGCAAAAATGTTTGCAGGGTTTAAAAGCCGCTATTGGCGTACACAAGGTGCCAGCGGACAGGTTTTTTCTGACCAGCCTTTTCAATTGGGTTGGGATAGCTCTCAATTACAAAAAGGGACTGCTGGCGGTTACACCTTTTTAACCGGAGGTACCATGAGCGATAAAATGATTGATAAACCTGTGGCTGTAAAAACAGGTGAATACGTTGCACAATTAGAAAAAGTGTTTCCCGGTGCCAAAAAGAATTACAATGGAATTAATAAAATATTTTTCTGGCCAACGCATCCTTTTACTTTAGCCAGCTATGCATGTTACAAACCCGGCCAATGGACATCTATTGGCGGTGCCGAAATAGAACCAGTTGGCAACATGTTTTTTGCCGGCGAGCATTGCAGCGCCGATTTTCAGGGCTATATGAATGGTGGAGCAGAAACGGGACGACGTGCGGCAGAGAGTTTAATGCAGCTTGTAAAAAAGTAATTTATTTATAATGAACTGTTTTTTGAACTAGGTCAGGCACTTTTTTGTTCCTTCAAAACTTTTATAAAACCTACCAGTAAAAATCCAATAAATATTGGATACACTATAAAAAAGGCCATTGTCGTAACATTGGCCGAAAGCAATAGTGTCAAAATTATATGAAGAATAGCAGTTGTTATTATTCCAACAGTACCAATTAAAAGGCATCGGTTAATATTACTCATTTTAAAGCATTGTTGAGGGTGAGCAGTTAAGTTATTCTGTAGGTTATAGTTAGTGTATTAAAATGCAATATACCTGATAAGAAGAGTATAAAAAATACCCTAAATAGGTAATTGCTTATGTGGAATAAATACCTTATTGAGTGTTTTTAAAGTGATTACTGAATTTTGATTCCTCCCAGCTCTACAAATAAATTCCTATAATTAAGGCCAGCATAGAAATAATTACAAGCATAATCAGTAATGGAGTAATAAACTTAAACCAGGTTTTTAAACTGATATTAACCATTGCGAGTGAAGGGAGTATTAACCCTGTAGGAGCTATTAATGACATGATACACATGCCATACATATACGAGTTCACAATTTCTCTGCCGGGTATATTTACCAGAATAGCCAGTGCTCCAATAATGGGCATTGTTAACACAGCCATACCTGAAGAAGATTGGATAAAAATTGAGAAAATTATATAGAACAATAAAAGCAGTAAAATAAAAAATGCAGGCTGCATACCTTGTACCATATTGGCTGTGTAATATAAAATGGAATCGCTGATGTGACCCTCATTTAAAACAATAGTTACACCACGTGCAACTCCGATTATAAACGCAACTGATAACAAGCTTTCTGCTCCTTTTATAAATTCCCTGATGAATACTTTTTCATTAATTCGCGTTATTACTGCAAGCAGGATAGAAGAGCCCAGAAAAAGCGCCGACATTTCTGTTGTCCACCAGTCTAAAAATACCACACCGCCAATCATCGTTAAAAAAGTAGCGATGTAGATAAACAACAACAGTTTTGTTTTACCTGCCAGTTTTTGTGGCGCAGCATCGCTAATGTGCACTGCATACATGGGCTCTACATCGCCATCAATTTTATATACTAACGAAGCCATAGGATCTTTTTTTATTTTAGCAGCATATCTCAAAATATACCAAACTAATACTGCGGTTACAATTACCCATAATATCAGGCGTTGTGTTAGCCCATCCATCCAGTTTATGCCAGCAGCATTAGATGCAATAATTACCGAAAATGGGTTTGAGAATGCAGGGAGACAGCCAACTGCTGTTCCGCCAAATATAATCGCCAAAGGCACCAATAAATCATAACCAGCAGCGATAAACAGTGGTACAAGTATGGGATAGAAAACAAGTGCTTCTTCCGCCATGCCATACGATGCTGCAAAAAACGAAAATATAATAGTGAGTATGGCAATGAGCCAATGCTCACGCCCCTTCATAGTATGCGCCAGCCAGGTAATGCCTTTTACCATTGCCCCTGTTTCGTTAAATACAAACATAAAACCACCCATAATCAACACAAATAAAATAATATCTATGCTGTCCATTATCCCTTTTATGGGTGCCTGTAACACATTGATGAAACCTTGTCCGTTCCTTTTTTGTTTAGTGAAGGTGCCCGGCACAGAAACCGGCTTGCGAATATCTCCTTCAATAAATTTTTCAACTTTTATTTTAATACCGAGGGAGTCTAATGTTGTTTGGTTCAATGGCAGGCTAACCTCACTGCTATCAGCAACCAACGTAAAGTTTTTACCACTTACTGCGAGTTTATTGTACTGCCCAGCAGGTAAAAGCCAGGTTGCCATGGCAGCCAGTATAATAACTATCATTAAAATAGAAATAGGAGCAGGAAAAGAATTTTTTTTGACCATGTTGAGATTTTAAAATTCTAATTTAAACTTTTAACTCTACGGTTGCTTATTTGTTTTTAATAAATATTTTAATAAATCAATTGCGTACTTAGCCAATTAATATTTTAGAAACATAATGTGATTTGGGTTAGTGTGGTTTTGCGATATTTTAAAATTACCACTGCCAATAATTTCGAAACCATTCCTTTTGTAGAAGTTAACAGCTCTTTCATTTTCCGTCCAAACAACCAACCAAATACCGTTTTGATTATTTGCTTTAGATAATTCCACATTAAAATTAAACAGCTGTGAGCCCAGTTTTTGGGTATAGAATTCTTTCAGCAGAAATATCCTTTGCAGTTTTGTTACCCGCTGGTCTAGTATAGCAGGATGAGGGCTGTTGAATATGATTTTTGAATAACCTGCTGGTATTCCATCGTAATAAATAAAATGAAAAATATTAAGGACATCTGTCAATTCTTCCTCGCAGGTAGCATAGCTGTAAGTGTCACTTACGTATTCGTCAATATCGGCTTTTAAGGCGCTATGGCCGTGAGATTCAATAAATGTTTGCTTGCCTAAATCTGCCAGTAATATAAAATCATTTTGGGTAGCCTTCAGTATAGTTGTCATTACATAAAAGTTTGTCTGCCAATAACGTACTTTTTTATTTTCGCATATTGTTTATTATACTGTCTTCAACAGGTGCTTTCAAATTTATTACAGAATCCAGCAAATTATTGGGCACTGTAGTTGATAAAATATATTGCTCAATCTTCCAGTTGTTATCGTTTTTTACCAATACACCTGAGCCTCTGCAGATTTTCATTTGTGTGTTTAACAATTCATCAAACCAGGCAAAGTTACCATCTTTGTTAAAGTAGATATGCCTATTAAGCGAAGTGAAATTCCAGGCTTTACCCTTATCAAAAAAAGGTTTTGCCCAAACCATATATTCGTTTTTGTTCCATCGTTCTGTCGCGTCGGTTCCTGTAAAAACAGCATCATCAGTATAAAAATTAAAATAAGCCTGATAATTAGCGTTGGCGGCTGCTCTGTTAAACGAGTCCAGCATATTACTAATTTCAGTCTTTTCTTTTGCAGCATCAAAGATGTTGCTATTAGTTTTTATTGGTGTTTGGTTGCACGCATACATGCAGATCGTTAGAGCTACAGCAATCGAAGTTTTTAAATACTTTATTGTATTTTCTTTTTTAGCAAACATTTTTAATATTTTAAGTGAGGTCACTTTTTAAACAGCATTGTTAAATGTATGCTTAATTATTTATTTTTTAAAAGATACTGGTATGGTTTTGTGGTAAGTTTAAAATCGTAAGTTTTATTTACTACAAATGAATCTATAAGTGTAAGTGAGGTACATTTTTTAGATTATAAATTTATCCGCCGGGTTAAGTCAGCATTGCGATAGAATTAACTCTACCTTTGCATGCTATCAGCCAGGTTATCGATCCTGATTTTATCGGGGTAGGAAAGTCCGGACAGCGAAGGGCAACACACCGGTTAACAGCCGGCGCTCCGCTTGCGGAGCAGAGAAAGGGCCACAGAAAATTACCGTCCCCAACTTGTTGGGGATAAGGGTGAAAACGTGAGGTAAGAGCTCACGGGTTTTTGCAGTAATGCTTAAATTGGGTAAACCTTGTGTGCTGTAATGCCACGTATATCGGCGCTTGAGGGCGGCTCGTTCGATGCCGAAGGGTAGGCAGCAAGATTGTAACAGTAATGTTGCAGCCAGATAAATGATAACCCTCCGATTTATCGGAGACAGAATCCGGCTTACAGGCTGATAGTTTTTTTATTTTTTCCTGGAAGATGGGAAGACATTTTATATTAGGTGGCTTAAGGCTTCCCGTTTTTTTCTTGTAAACACAATTACTGTAGTCTATATAGTATCATCTCCATCCTCCTCTAAAATATGGCCACATATACGTAACGAATGAAATTGACAGTATTACTATTTGAAAAATAACATACCGCTTTGGCATTTTCTTAAAATAGCCTACAAGATCGCTGTAATCATTAGGAAGATAAATAGCACGGGTATAAATAGTAGCCAATATCCAAAAGCATATAAGAAGATACGCCTGTTCGCCAGGAGTTTGGTGCGAAGATTCTTTAGAGTATCCAACTGAGGCGATGAAGAAATAAATCAACGCGTTATAAAACATAAAAAACAGCGTGCCAATACTAAGTAATCGGGGATGTGCTTTTATATTGAAAACATTTACTACAAAACTCGGCAGACTTAGCTTTTCAGAAAACATACCACAGTAATATAAAGCTATATCTAGTAAAACAACTATCACGCAAGGCGCAGACTCGGGGCCACCTATTTTAAGATAGCCAAAACTTATAATAATTAACATGGCCCTTAAAATTGGTCGTAATATAGAAATTATTGACATTGGTGCAATAAGCAATATCATCAATATGCCGTTAGCCGTCGCTCGTAAAAATCCATGCTTTTCAGCACTGGCAGCATCCTTATCTTTTTCAGGCTGTTCGTATATTTTAAGTATAATAGGTTCTATAAGAAAAGCTAAAACGCCTGCCACTCCTAATATAATGTGCAGCGTATCGTGGCGAAAATTGTTGTTTGTATCGAAGGATGCAGACCAAAACTCGGGAACTACTGTGACTGACATCATTGTAAATAAAAGCGTACTAAATAGCCATGCCCAAACAGATGGTGTAATTGGAACCTGTGATATGGCAGTTGTGATGGGTGCCTGAGCAGCGGTGGAAAGCTGGCGTTTGTTATGGTGTTTTGACATCTGCAGTTAATTAACAGCAACGAATTTAATGTTTTAATAAACGACAAATCTTTGATTTTTGTCGCCTCGAAAATGCAAAGGCGTGTTTTATTTAAGACGTCTTCCCCGCTTTCCGGCAATTTTTTGTACAAAACACGAACAGCTAAAACTTTCCATTATCAACATCTTTAATAAACGCTATCAATCCTGGAAAATAATTTTTCTGATCATCATACATGCTCATGTGGCTTCCATTCGGGCAAGTCACATTTCGGCCATGTTGCACCTGTGTGCTCATCCATTTCATATAATCTGGGTCCATAGTATCATACTTGCCGCCAATGGTAAGGGTAGGTGTTTTTATTTGCGGAAGTTGTTTGCTTACATCCCAGTTAATTAAATTACCGCCAATGCCAAACTCGCTGGGCCCCTGCATGGTAACGTATAAACTTTCATTTGTTTTTCCAAGAGAGCGTGTTAGTGGTTCAGGCCAGTTATCTAAAGGAAGGCGGCATATATGTTTTGCATAAAAATTCGGCATTAGTAATTCCATGTATTTGGGATTTTTAAAATCTCCTTTTGCTTCTATCTGGCGAATGGTATCCAAAATTTTAGGGTCGAACTGAGGCGCTAAAACTTCCTGTGCATATTTGCCATACGCTGGGCAACTGCTAACCATATTACTGATGATGAGGCCTTTTAAATTGTCTTGATATTTTAACGCATATTGCATGGCAAGAATACCACCCCAGCTATGACCAAGTAAATAAAAATTGTCCTTGTTCAGATTTAGGGCTGCACGAACCTGTTCTACTTCTTCCACAAACCTGCTCAAATCCCACATGCTTGTGTCTTTAGGATTATCAGAAAGGCCACAACCTAATTGGTCGTAATAAATAAGTTCTACATTTTCGGGCAACAGAAAATTTTCAAAGCACTCAAAGTATTCGTGTGTTGCACCAGGGCCGCCATTTAGTAACAATAATTTTATTTTTGGATTGTTACCAATGCTTTTGGTCCATATATTGAAAGTTCCTTTTGGCGTTTTTATGGGAATTATTTTTACTCCGCCAGTTTGCACTTCTTTATACAAATCATTATTTACCACAACTTCGCTTTGCTTGTTTTGATTATTACAACTGAAAGCTATTGCTGTGCATAGCAGAAAGATTAAATTTTTCATACAGTTAGTTTTGGGTTAATTGATTTGCGGTATTTATATGAATTCTTTAAAGATGGTTGATTTTATCTGCGCCCATTCTTCTTTAATAAAACTAAAATACACAGTATCCCTTACAATTCCATCTTCGTTTATAAAATGATTTCTTAAAATACCTTCTTTTACCGCACCAATTTTAAGCATAGCGCCCTGAGATTTTAAATTGAGCAGACTTGTTTTTAACTCAATTCTGTTGAGATTGATAACATCAAATCCAAAATTCAACAATAAAACTTTTGTTGCTTTGTTTATCCCGCTTCGCTGTAATGCAGGGCTGTACCATGTCCAGCCAATTTCTAATCTTTTATTTGGGAAGGAAATATTTGCGTAGCGGGTAGAGCCGGCGTACTGATTATTGTGGTTATCAAAAATGGCGAAGGAGTAGCCGAGGCCGGATTTTTTTTCGGCAAGCGCTGTGTCAAAGTACTTTCTAAAATCTAATTCGTTTTTTACTTTGGCTCCGGTAAATTCCCAAAGCGCTTTGTTCAGGGCAATTGGTAACAAATATTCATAATGAGCTTCTGTAAGCGGCTCCAACCTGGAGCGTTCATTTTGTAAAATAATTTCTTGTTCAAAAAAATTATCAGTGCTCATCTATTTTTTGTTTTAAGAAGATTTATAACAATTTTATCTATTGGCAGCGTAACATCCTCATCTGATAAATCATTCCAATTAATAAACCTGAAGGTTTCTGTTTCGCCTGTATCTTCATACATTTTTAATTGTGTAGCATCAAAATCAAAAGTTTTATTGCGCAGCGGTGCTTGTATTGTTTCAAGAGCTTCTACAAAATAATATATGGAGAAGATTTGATGTGCCGCATTAAATGCACTTTGTTGATAAAAATCGGTTGTGTAAATATGTTCGGTTACCTTTACTTTCAGGTTCATCTCTTCCATAAATTCTCTTGCCAAACACTCACGTGTGCCTTCGCCAAACTCTAATCCTCCACCAGGAAATTTTGTAATGTACGCACCTCTTATCAACTCATCACTTACCAAAATCTGTTTTTCTTCATTGATTAAAATGCCATACACCCTTATATTGAAAGCGCTTATCATTTTTTTATTCGTTTTGCATAATTCCAAATTACAAACCCCAGTATAATAACTGAAAGTATCACCGGTAGCCAAAAAGCCATGTGACTGTCTTTAAAGGGGATTGGCACATTCATGCCATAAATGCTGGCAATTAAAACCGGTACACTTAAAAATATAGTAAGTGTTGTAAGCCTTTTTAAAACGTCGTTCTGGTTATTACTGATAATGCTGGCAAACGCATCAAGCGTGCTATTAAGGATGTTTGTGTAGGTGGTAGCCATTTCCAAAGCCTGCGATGTTTCTACAATCAAATCTTCCAAAAAATCCCGCTCTTCTTCATTTAGTTTAAAAGTGGCAGTACGGCTTATTTTCATCATCAGTAATTCGTTACTGCGTAAAGCCGTGAGAAAATACACAAAACTTTTTTGAATACGCATCAGTTGTAGCAACTCTTCGTTACGGTTACTGTCGTAAAGTTTTTGTTCCAGCATATTACGCCTGGTATTTATTTCTTTTAGATACTCCTGAAAATTTGCTGTTATTTTTTCAAATATTTTCAGCACCATCATATTCATTCTGTCAGGGTTACGGTGTTGAAAAGTGTTTAGGAATTTTTTGATAGCCTCGTTTTCAAAAGAGTTAACAGTTACAATCTGGTTGTGGGTTAAAATAATACAAATTGGTATAGTAATATAAAATGCATCGCTTAGGTTGAAGGAATTATTTTCGGTTGGTGTTTTTATTACAATAAGTTTTACATCATCTTCAATTTCGTAACGGCTACGTTCATCAATATCTAGCGAATCTTTTAAAAAATCGATGGGTATATCCATATAATCGCTAAGCTCTGTAAACTCTTCGTTTTTAAGCGGAGGTAACACATTTACCCAAACCGGCGTATCCGTTTTATCAGTGGCAATAGTTTTCTGGTCTATATTTTTAAAGTATTGAATCATGGAAGCTACCGGTTTTTTTTTGTGCAGTTTAATTTAAGTTTTGGTCATATTTCTATACTTCCGGTATATACAAATTCAGCCGGACCGCATAGCCAGATATTTTCAAAATGATCTTCATCAACCTTATTGTATTCCACACTTAAATTACCACCATGTGTTTTAACTTCAACACGGTTAAATCCACGGGAGTTATGTGCAGTTACTAAAGCAGCGGCAGTTACGCCTGTGCCACAACTTAGTGTTTCATTTTCAACACCTCGTTCGTAAGTGCGTACAAAAATCTGGTCTTCATCAGTAGTTTCAACAAAATTTACATTTATGCCTTCCTTTTCAAATCTACTGCTGTTGCGTATTTCACGGCCAGTTGTCACCACATCTATTTCTTCTACATTGCTGGCAAATTTTACAAAATGTGGTGATCCTGTATTTAAAACTGCATAACTTGGGTGCAGCTCCACCTCGTTCACATCGTGCATTTTTAAACGCACAATATCATGCATGTCAATCTCGGCTTCGTGCATTCCATCAATAGCCATAAAACGGTATGTTATTTTATACATGCCTTGGTTTTTTGCAAACTTTACCAGGCAGCGGCCTCCATTGCCGCACATAGAACTTTCGTTTCCATCGGCATTAAAATAAACCATTTTAAAATCTTTCGATTCGTGGTTACATAACATCA
>JBBQPX010000065.1:0-10631 GCA_038216775.1 Chitinophagales bacterium | reverse complement strand
GGGATATATTCCCGGGGAATTTAGCGTAAAAAGCTTATCTATCTCTTTTAACTATAGCTGAATTTGTGAAATAATTTCCTCCAGATATTTTTTATCCGTTTCATCAAACTGATTAAGTTCATCGCTATCAACATCTAATACCCCAACCACTTCATTATTCTTAAATAACGGAATTACCATTTCAGATTTTGATAAACTGCTGCAGGCAATATGGCCCGGGAATTTTTCTACATCAGGAACAATTAAAGTTTGAGCCTCTTGCCATGCAGTGCCGCAAACGCCTCTTCCTTTTTTAATTCTGGTACAGGCAATCGGCCCTTGAAATGGTCCAAGCACAAGCTCTACTTCTGCATCCAGAGCGAAGCCGAAGGATTTACTATCAGGCTTTACCAAATAAAAACCGACCCAAAGCCAGCCGAACTGTTCTTTTAAAGCCGCCGCAACATTTGCAAGGTTTGCAATTAAATCAGGTTCGCCATCAAGTAAGCCTTTTATTTGCGGAATAAGTGATTGGTAAATTTCGGCTTTACTGCCGGTAATTATTGTTAAGTCTTCTGCCATTTGGCAAAGGTAAGGAAGGAAATTATACCACAAAGCCCCGAAGAACACAAAGAAAAACTTTGTGCGTTTTACGCCTTAATGGGAATTACTCAGAATTAAATCACTGTATGAAACCGAAATAAAATCTTCTTCAGCAAAATTGAACAATGCAGCATATTCATCGCATTGCGCTTGTAGCTTTTCCTTGCCAATGCCTCCATCTTTATCTATTGCTTCTACTTCTACAAAAGTTCCTAAACCGTCAACTGTATCAAAATGAAATTTTACATTGTTGATGAAGTAAATTTTTCTGCGTTTATCAACAATAGCTTTAACGCCAAGGGTTTTTATCAAAATCTCTTTCAACGTTTTATCCGGCTGATGTTGGTACAGCAAAACGTGGCTTGATTTGGCACCGGCAAAATCTTCACGTTCATAATGTATCAACGCATTTTCAATATTGCCTTCTCTAAGTTTTAGCCTTCCGGCTGAAACATTAAAGTAGGTGTCTATCTGATGGTCTTCACCAATAAATTGCGGGATTTGTTTTTGTAACAATGCTTCCAACTCTGGGAGTTTATTGGTGGATGCTTTAAATTCTATGTTTAAGATTGACATGGCGTGAAGATAAAAAAACGGCCCGATTAAATCAGGCCGTTTGTAAATAAATATCTAGATGGGATTACCTCACCAACTTCAACTCATCAATAATATTTTTTGCGCCGCCAAGTTTATCAATGCACCAAAGCACATAGCGAACATCAACATTAATAGTGCGGTTTAAATCTTTATCAAAAGCAATTTTATGGCTTAAGGCTTCGTAGTTACCATCAAAAGCAAGGCCTATTAAGTTGCCATAAGCATCCATTACAGGCGAACCAGAGTTACCGCCAGTAATATCGTTGGTGGTAATAAAACAAGTAACCAGATCATTTTTCGCTTTATCAATGTACTGACCAAAATCACGCTTTTTTAAAAGCTCAATTTGTTTGTCAGGTAGATCGAATTCATAATCGCCTTTGATATATTTCTCAAGAATACCTTTGCTTGTTGTTACGTAATCGTAAAAAACGGCATCTCTTGGTTTGTAGCTTTTTACGTTGCCAAAACTTACACGCATACTGAAGTTTGCATCTGGATACATTTTACTTACCGCGGCAGGGTTCATCTCCATTATACCTTTTAAATACAACCTGCCCAGCTCATCATTTTTTAAGCGGAAAGCGGTTGATAAAGAAGCATATTTACCATTATAATTTTTTACAAAAGCTGAAGCATAAGCATAAGCCGGGTCATCCTGCAAAGCAACTGCGGTTGGTGCTGCTACAAAAGTATTCCACTTTGCATCGTCAAGCAACATGGTTTTGGTAAACACATCATGCGCCCATTTTTTATAAGTTGCCTCTTCGTTTAAACTGCCGTAAGTAGCTTTTAGCCCTTCATAAAAACCAATCGGGTGCTGGTTTTTATCTACATCGTTATAAAACATCATACAGGTAGCGGCTAAAATTTTCTCGTCACTCGGTAAGTCTTCTTTTTCCTTAAAACTTTCTCTGTTAGCGGTTGCTGCATCTAAAGCCTTTTTAAGGTCGCTAGCAGATGTTGAAGAAGCAATTAATTTAGCCTCAAGCGAGGCAAGGCCAGAGGCTGCACCAGCAAGCGGTGAACCCAAAATACCTTCAATTAAATAGGTACGCCCTTTTGCATAAGGCGTCCAATCGTTGTAATTTTTTGCATAATCGGCTAAAATATTTTCATATTCAGGTTTGCCTTTTGCCCAGGCTTCAAACTTTGTTTCGTAAGCTTGTTTTTGATCGTACACATGATACTTAATAAGTTGCTTTGTTTCGCCATCAAAAAATTTCCAGTAATTGGCCACACCAGCATAACCATCAGCCAATTTTAATTTTACAGCCGGGTCTTTAATCATTTGCTCGTGCATGTATTTCAAACGCACATCACGTAAACCAACAAGCGAAGGGTTTTCAATTTCATTTTTCAATTTAATACCATAGCTCGTTTCGTAACGGTTAGTGCCGCCAGGGTAGCCATAAATCATAGCGAAGTCACCATCTTTTATACCTTTAATACTTACAGGTAAAAAATATTTTGGCTTTAAAGGCACATTATCTTTATCGTATTTTGAAGGCTTGCCGTCTTTAGTTGCGTAAACACGGAAAACAGAAAAATCGCCTGTGTGACGCGGCCACTCCCAATTATCAGTATCTCCGCCAAACTTACCTACGCTTTCAGGAGGTGCACCTACAAGGCGTATATCCCTGTAAGTTTTATACACATACATGATGTGCTGGTTACCTTTAAACATAGCATAAATTCTTCCCGCCAGTTCATTTTCTTTATCCGCAACTTTATCGGTAATAGACTTATAAACTTCACCTATTTTCTTTGTTCTTTCTTCGTAGGTTAAACCTTTAAGTGCATCTTCCACTTCTTTGGTAACATCAACAATGCGGTCTAAAAACTGCACCGTTAGTTCGCTTTGTATCTCCTGGCCTTTATTGTAAGCATAAAATCCATCACGCAGGTAATTATGTTCTACCGTACTTGCTCCTGAAATGGCTGAATAGCCGCAATGGTGATTGGTAAAAATTAATCCCTGGTTACTTACAATTTCGCCGGTGCAACCACCGCCAAAAATAAGAATAGCATCTTTAATAGATGATTTGTTGATGGAGTACAACTGCTCTTTGGTAAGTTTCAGTCCTCGTTTTACCATATCGGCATAAACCTGCTGACCAAGCAGCATGGGTAACCACATGCCTTCATCGGCCTGGGCTTTAAACAGACTTAGCGAAAGCGCAAGCATAATAAAAATCTTCTTCATATAACTTTGTTTTTAGAGTGACAATTTAGCCATTATTTATTAAAGAGTAAAGTCTATAATTTCAGGTAAAATTGCAGTATTGCATTAAAGCCTCTGATTTGATAAGTTGTTGAAGAAAAAAGATTTTCGCTAACGTTTATTGATTTGAAATACTTGATGTTTGAAATATTCAGCAACTTAAATTCAATATTATATTTACCCTTTTTATAAATGAAACCAGCATCAAGAAATAAATATTTATTTGTAGAGCTTGTTTGAGTTGATGTAAAATAGCCAGATGCCGAGGGCGAAAAAATAATATTTTTAGTGAGGAAGAAATTGAGGCTTAAATTTTCAACAAACTGTGTTACGGGAGTAGTTTTATTAACCTGATTTTTTGTGTTAAATATTGATATAAACCTGCTCACTGTTGTATTTAGTTCAGGATAAATAAAATTGGATTTTTTATTACTGATACTTAATGTGGCAGAATTTGATTTATTGGTTATGTTGGATAATAGGTTTTGCTGCAATTGAACAAAACTGCTTTGGTTAAAATTTCCACGAAATGATATACTGGTTTTGCTTTTGATAAAGTATTTGCTGAAACTGTAAAAAAGAAAAAGATTTTTTTGATTATTATTTTGTAAAACAGATTCTTTTGATTGTAATTGGTTGATGAAAAGCACGCTGGACAGCAAGTTCTTTTTTGTAAAGCCATACGATAAAGATAGGTAACCAAACATTGCCTTTATTGCATTGCGGTAATTTAAAGAAATGCCTGTGTTATAGTTTTTATTTAGTTGCAATGAGAAATTATTGTTGGATATATTTCTATACGTACTTAAAATATACCCAAGTGTATTTTGATTTATACTACCAACACTCGTTTCGTTGCTGGCGGTAACCAATAAATTATAATACGGCCCTAAATCTTTTTTTAATACTAATGAGTTGTTGGAGAATATATAATTTGTTGAGTTTTTTATATCTCGGATTTCATCATGGCGTATAAGTGTGAGGTTTTGCAAAGCAGACAAAAATTCAAAACTGTACCCTTTTTTTATAAATGTTAAGCTAAGCTCTGCATAAGGTTTTATTTCCTGCCAATGCAGGTTATTTTTAAAGCTATCTGCAACTTCCTGCATAGCATTATTAAATGTTTTAAAAGTGTTGCTGGTAATGGTATTGTTTTGGTAATTTATACCTGCCTTTAAACTCTGTGCAAATTTGAAAAAGTGAGTGCGGAAGGCAAAATAATTATCAACGCCCAAAGTTTTTTGCGTAGCAAATTGGGTTAATAAATCATAAGGCACTGACTGATTAAAAATATCTGCATTAATGCCTGGAGAAATCACTAATTTTTGCGGCAGGTTTTTTAAAATACTGTTCGAATTAAATTCCACCCTTTTTTTACCCCTAACGCTTATTAAATGAAAATTATTGATGATTTGGTAAAGTGGATTTTTTAAATCCTGTAAAGTGTTTGTTGCTCCTTCTATTAAACCTTTTTCTTTTGACCAGTAACCTTCAATTTTTAAATTGTTTTTTAAAAAATATTGTTTGCTGTTAATAGTAAGCCCAAGGTCTGCTAACAACTGCTGATTTTTTATTTGCTGATGCTGATTTTCGTTTATAGTAACAGTATCCTGCGGAAGGTAATAAATTGTGGTGGCTGTTGTATTTTTTTCAAATGCATTATTAAGATAGCTAACGTTTAATTTTAATTGCGATACTTTATTTAACACCCATAAACTATTTGTATAAACCAAATGGCTTTTATTAAACAGGTATTTTTTTTCATCAAACTGTGGCGTGGCAGGGTTTACCAAAAATAAAATATCCTGTTTTTTATTTAAGAAGCTAAGTTTATCAAACTGGTTAGCCGTTAAACTATTAATTTCACTTTGCAAATTGTTGCCAACATTGTTGGTTTTGTAGCCACTTATAAACTGAAACCCTTTGCGAAAATTAAAACCTACCAATTCATCATCCCATAAAAACGGAGCTACACCAATGCCAAGTTTAGCTGTTGTAAAAACTTTATTTTTGGCTTTGCTGTTTAATTTTATATTAATGGCAGCTTTATCACTAAAGGCAAAACTATCTAATGCTTTTACGGGTTGGTGGTTTTCCAATACCTGCACTTTATCAACCATATCTGCAGGTATATTATTATTGGCAAGGTTATACCTGCCCTCCAGTAAATCTAAATTTTCAATATAATAATTAGTTATTGGCTTGCCGTTGTATTTTATTTGCCCGTTTGCTTCAACTTCTATACCTGGCAGTTTTCTTATTATATCGCCAATTACCCTGTCGTTTTTGGAGGTGAATGTTTTAACATCATAGTTTAGGGTGTCGCCTCTTTTTGTTATTGGACTTTTGTTTTCGATTGTTATTGTTGGTAATTCGATATTGCTTTCAAATAAAACAAAATTAATATTAGCAGGGATAAATGAAATATCTCTTTTAATACCGGTGTATCCAATATGCGATACTTCTACGTAATAATTACCAGAATCAAGTTTTGTAATTGGGATGTTAAAGGAACCAAATGAATTTGTAATTGTAAAAGCAATTAAACTGTTATTATGAATTAATTTAACCGAAGCTCCTATTATTAAATTACCTCTAGTGTCTAAAATTTTCCCAGTAACAAGTGCTTGGGCATTAGTTATATAAGGGCATAAAACTATTAAAATAATAAAAAGAGCCGCTTTAATTATATAACATTTACTAGTCTTCGAATTTAAGCTCAAGTGGTTTATAATTAGATTGTTCTTTCTGAAACATTGACATTAACTGTTCTTTTCCGCTGTCAATAGTAATTTTAGTTCCCGTTGCTAATTCGAGTTGTTGAATAGGGTCTTCAATCATACGTTGTTTTAATAATGCAACATCTTTCGCATTGGACTTAATTACCATTCCTTTATATGGAACAATTTCCTTGTTATCATTGACTTGTTTAAAATTTACTAACTCAAAAGAATATTTTTTTGTCGTATCGAATACTTTAAATATTAATCCGGGCAAACCATAAAATTTCCAAGGACCAAACGGAATTGAAATTGATGGGGCAAACCATGCTAAATAATATCTTCCTCTAAAATTAAGTTTCGCAAGCTGGCAGGATACACCGTTAATTGATAAAGTGTCTTTAAAAATAATCCAACTGTTAGGTTTAATTGAATCTTTATATTGATATTTAGTAGATAGGATATTTTCAAATACTGTTAAGAAATTATCTCCGGCATAGTTGTAAATTTCTGTTGGAAATATTGATGTATTATATTGATTAGAATTCGCCAATATTTCTTCTACAGAAATACCTCTTTTGTAATTATCTCTTAATATTGAGTCTTTTATTCTTTTGGTATCGCTATAATATCTGCTAGAAATATTATTGAACTCTAAATTATAGATTTCTGACTTTGAGTTAATAGAATCTTCATTAATTGTAAAAATATATTTGCACTCAAAATTAATATTCTTTACGTTTTGTGAATGAGAATGTTGAAAAATGAATAAAAAGAAAATAGGCAATATTGTTTTCATAATTTGATGGTTGTAATAATAAGTGAGCTGAATTTATAACCCAGCTCACATAAAATAAAAAACTAATTTGCACAAGGGCCAGTACCACAATAAACATCAACAATAGATTGATACATATAGAAAAACTCTGACACAGAAGAGCAATTCCATGTAAATGTTCCAGTATGACCGCAAGCTGTAACCGTTAGGACGACTGGATAGTTTTTCTTATTGTTAATTTCTACCTTAGTAACAGGTTCAGTAATTAAAATTGGAGCCAACTTAATGACTTCCATAGTTTTAATATTGTTCATAATCTTAGGCGATTTTGCAAATGCCCCTACGCCGACAAATGCAAAAAACATAATCAAAATTAATTTTTTCATAAATGTGTTAGCTTTTAAGAAAAGCCATAACTTTTTAAATGTAAACATTAAATATGAAATACCGTTTTTCCCCTTTGTTTTTCTTTGAGTCAATTAAGGAATAATATCTCTCATTTAGTGGCCACTAATATTTTATAATAAAGCGTTAATTTATTTTTTTATATAAAGTAAATATATGTAATTAAATTAAAAAAAAAACAAATATTTTATAAACTAAAAGTAAAATTGTGAAAAGAACGATACAAATGATAACAGAATTATTCACACACACTATAATGTAAAGGGAATCGCAATTTCAAAAGCCTCATTTACCCTTCAAGGGCTTGGGTCTTCTTTTTGTTTATATTTGCACCTTTAACCTTATAACTGCCCATGCCGCTATTTGATATTAAGCTTCCAAAATCTATTGCAAGGGCACTTAATATACCTATAAGTAACCCCAGGAGTCAACAGATTAAGGTGCTTAAAAAATTATTGAAAAAAGCAAGGTTTACAGAATTTGGTCAGCGCTACCGTTTCGATGATATTTTAATGAGTAATCATCCCGGTAAAAAATTCCAGGAAAATATTCCCACTTTCGATTACAATAAAATTTATGATGCCTGGTGGTATAAATCAAAAGAAGGAAGCCCCGATGTTTGCTGGCCCGGCGTTGTTAAATACTTTGCTCTAAGCAGCGGCACCAGCGATGCTACCAGTAAATTTATACCGATAACCAAAGATTTAATAAGAGCAAATACGGTCACCAGTTTTAACCAGCTTTTAAGTTTAACGCGTTATACCAATATACCTAAAAGTTCGGTGGGTAAAGGATGGCTTATTTTGGGTGGCAGCACTCAATTACAAAAAGGGCCTACATATTATGCAGGAGATTTAAGCGGCATACAACAGAAAAATATTCCTTTTTGGTTTCAGGGTTTGGGTTTATATAAACCCGGTAAAAAAATTGCCAAAGAAAAAGACTGGGCAAAAAGAATTGAAGAAGTTGTAAACAACGCACCTAATTGGGATATTGGTTTTATTGTGGGTGTACCTGCTTGGCTGCAGCTTTGCATGGAAAAAATTATTGAGAAGTATCAGCTTAAAAATATTCATGAAATGTGGCCCAATCTTGCTTTTTATGTGCACGGGGGCGTGGCATTAGAACCATATAAACGAGGTTTTGATAAGATTATAGGCAAGCCCTTGACTTATATTGAAACCTACCTTGCAAGTGAAGGTTTTTTGGCTTACCAAAACCGGCAGGAAGCGAAGGGAATGCACCTTGCCCTTAACAATAATGTATTTTTTGAGTTTGTACCTTTTGATCAAAAGAATTTTGATACTGAAGGAAACATGATTGATGAGCCCGAAGCATACATGATTCATGAAATTGAAGAGAATAAAGACTACGCTATACTAATAAGCACAAATGCAGGCGCTTGGCGCTATGCCATTGGCGATACAGTTAGGTTAGTTGACAGAGAAAGAAGTGAGATTATTATTACCGGCCGCACCAAACATTTTTTAAGTTTGGTAGGTGAGCATTTAAGTGTTGATAATATGAACAGGGCTATACAAATGGTAGCTTCTGATTTAAATATATACATACCCGAATTTACCGTAGCCGGTGTACCACACGGAACATTTTTTGCACACCAATGGTATGTGGCCACAAAAGATGTTGTTGATGAAGAAGATTTAAAAAACCGCATTGATAATAAACTTAAAGAACTTAATGACGATTATGATGTAGAACGCCGCCATGCGCTAAAAGATGTTATGGTGAAGGTTTTACCCGAAACTACCTTTATGGAATTTTTAGAACTTAAAGGAAAAATTGGCGGACAACATAAGTTTCCCCGTGTTCTAAAAGGAAAAATGCTGGAAGACTGGCAGAGGTTTTTGAAGGGAGAAAAGATTTAGGAATTTCTTTTTGCTTCAGTATCAAAATCCATTTTAATACTGAACGTTGTAGAATGATGTATAGGTTTCTTAGGCTCACAACCCTTTCGTGTTCATTCGTGTAATTCGTGGCAAAATAATGGTCAGACGGGACGTCAGACCAAATCAATACTTCATCACCGGGCAACCAATCCCCTTATCCCTGTTTCCAAATTTATAAATAATACCTGCGGATGTACTGTAATAATGGTCCTGTTGTTTTGGATTGGCCGACTGGCTGAATCCATCCAGATAATCTGTAAAAATAAACCTGTAAGATGTTTCAATATTTAAAGAGAAACGATTTGAAATAGGATACTCTGCACCAACACCCACAGGTACTGAAAAAAGCGCACGCCTTGTGCCTCTTGCATTATCGGCAGCAATACCTGCAACCACATTGGATGTTGCCGGAAAAACTATTTTATTTAAACGGCTGTAATCTTTTTTTGTATTGGTAAATGAAACCCCTGCGCCGGAAAAAATGTACGGCATTATGCCTTTATCTTCATAATTTCTGCCACGTATATTCCAAACCAACTGAGCAGAAAATTCCGCCACCGGAGTGGAGAAATAGAAATTTCTTTCTTGTCGGTAAGCAGGTTCGCTGTAGCGGCTATCATCGCCCACAAGCTTGGCAAAACTCATCTGTAAACGTGCAGCCAAAAAATAGTTAATGGGTTTTTTTGCAAAGATGGAAATACCGGGTTTTATGGTTTTAAAAGAACCAAATCTTTCGGGTGTAAGATCACCTTGGTAAATATAGGCGCCGCCATTAAGCCCAATGCTCATATCCTTATAAAATTGAGCATTTGTTTCTGCGCCAGCAAATAACAAGAAAAATAATACAAGGGCCTTGATGGTTGTTGCTTTCAAACTATACATGTTTTACGGTTAAGTAATGAAAGCAGCGTTATGGTACCTTATACTATATAGCGAAAACGTGAAGCGAAGTTGCAGCAGTTAATAAACTATGTAGCAAAAAGTGTAGCCTTGTAGTCATGTATAATTATTTTTATCTGAACGATAAAAATTTAACTGGATTGTATGGTGGGCTGTTAAAAAAATCATAATTAGTTAAATATGCCATTGGTTATAGGTGTAATAAATCTGCTTAACCTTAATATTTCATTACAGGACAACCTAAAACATTATCTTTTTTTCCAAATTTAAAAATGATGCCTGCAGATAAACTGTAATAATGGTCTTGTTGTTTTGGGTTTACAGCCTTGCTGAATCCGTCTAAATAATCACTAAAAATAAACCGGTAAGCCGCTTCAGTATTTATTAATAATCTGTTAGATATGGCGTATGCTAAGCCCGCACCTGCTGGTATAGAAATTAACTTTCGAGGTGTACCTTTCGCATTGTCAATAGCAAGGCCAACGGCCACATCGGAATTGGGAGGATAAACAGCAGGA
>JBBQPX010000064.1:0-10741 GCA_038216775.1 Chitinophagales bacterium | reverse complement strand
ATTAAACCCAGGGTGTAAAGCCCTATCCCCTAAATGGGAACAAAGAGAAGAAAAAAGCGAATAACATAGATAATTTAAGAAATGAAAAAAATCGCAATAATAGCAACACTGGTTTTAACAACGGCAGTTGTATTTGTTGGTTGTAAAGATAAACGTGACCCAGGCAGAATTTATATGCCTGATATGACTTATAGCCGTGCTTATGAAAGTTATGCTACACACGATACAACCTTATTCAGCATGAATCCTAATGATGCAGGGCATAAAATATTTTATAACAACCAGTCTCCTGCAGGCACTATAAAAAGAGGCGAGCTTTTCCCTTTTAATGTACCTAATGATAGCAATGGCTTATTAAACCTTAGTAGTTTGGTTAAAAATCCTTTAGCTCCAATAACCAAGGAACAAACTGTTGAAGCAGCAAGGTTATTTAATATTAATTGTGCAGTTTGTCATGGTGCAAAGGCAGAAGCAAACGGACCGTTGGCAGCAAAAGTTGGCGGTGTAAAAAACATTATTACAGCTTCGCCGGGTTATAGCGATGGAAGAATATTTTTTGTGATGAACTACGGTCAGAATAACATGGGTAGTTACGCATCACAATTAAGCAGAGAACAACGTTGGAGAATTGTACAATATATACGAACACTGGAACCTAAATCAGCTGCTGCAACCACAACAGCTCCTAAAGCAGACAGTGCTGTATCAAAGAAATAACAAAGCTCCTTTAGAGCTATATATTAGTAGATTAACACAAAATAAAGATTAGATGGATCATCAATTTCAATTACCGGGCAGTTACAAAAAATGGACCTATGGGCTTATTGCTGTAGGCGTTGTGGCATTATTGTACGGTGTTATCAGGTTTCAACCATGGGTGCACCCAGTGCATGGTGATCATAACGTTGACAGTACCCGTTTTTGGGCCGCATTGTTACAAAACAGCGTTTTCTTTTTGCTGGTTGTAAATGCTGCTATGTTTTTTATTTGTGTTACCACTATGGCTATGGCCGGCTGGGTTGTAGCCTTTAGAAGGGTTTCAGAAGCTATTTCAAGCGTAGTTCCAATATTAGGTGTTATTGCTTTTGTAATATTAATGTGCATTGTTTTTGGCGGACGTACAGATATTTATCATTGGTTAGATAAGGAGGCAGTTGCCAAAGATCATATATTAAACGGGAAAAGTGGATTTCTTAATGCAACTTTCTTTTCTATCTGGTCTTTCGTTACAATTTTTCTTTGGTCTTTTCTTGGCAGAAAAATGCGCAAGCTTAGTTTGGAGAGTGACAAAAAAGGCCAAATGGCTTATGAAACAGGTAAAAAGTTTATTTGGGATAATACTGTTTGGGCTTCTTTATACACCATTGTTTTCACGCTTACAGTAGGCTCTACAATTCCATGGATTTGGTTAATGAGTATTGACGCTCATTGGTATAGTACTATGTTTAGCTGGTACACATTTGCGAGTACTTTTGTTTCTGGGATAGCCTTAATTGCTTTATATGTAATTTATTTAAAAAATCGGGGTCAGTTAGAATACGTTACCGAAGAGCATTTACATGATTTAGGAAAATTCATGTTTGCCTTCTCTATTTTCTGGACATATTTATGGTTCTCTCAATACATGCTAATTTGGTACAGTAACCAGCCTGAAGAAACAAAGTATTTTATTGAAAGAATTGGTACCGCAACTAAAACGGGTCCATACTACGGTATTTTCTTTTTGAATTTGATAATCAATTTCCTTTGTCCTTTGTTAATATTAATGACGAAGGGTACAAAAAGAAACTGGACAATGGTAACTTTTGTGGCAGTACTGATTATTTTCGGTCATTGGATAGATTTTTATCAAATGGTAATGCCAGGAACGTTACATGAGAATTTTTCTTTGGCACCTTTTGAATTTGGTTTACCATGTTTATTTGTAGGTATAATTATGTGGGGAACAGGAAAATATTTAAGCACAAATTCATTACTCTCAAAAAATCATCCGTTCTTAAAAGAGAGTATGATACACCATACATAAAACGACCCCCTCCGCCCCCTGAAGGGGGAACTACGAAGGAGATCGCTATTGAAGATTATATTTTTTAGTTAGAATAAAAAGAAGTTAATAGAATAAAAAAATTCCTTGCCTCAATAGGGTGTAAAAGCCCCTTTAGGGGTTTGGGGTAAATAACATATTTATGAAAGAGTTGTTAATAATAGCTTTAGGAGCCTTGATTTTTGTAGTCGTTTTTCAGATTGCAAAAGCAAGTGAATACGTTAGTGTTTTAAAGGGCGAAGACAAGACACGCAAGCAGAACAATAAGATCAATGCATTCCTGCTTATTGGTTTCCTGGTTTTTGGATTAATAGGTGTTTGGTATTGTAATGAACTTTACTACGGTAAAACACTGTTTCCACAAGGATCTGCATCTGTAGAAGGCGAGTCTATTGACAAAATGTTATTGATTACAATTGCTATTACAGGAGCTGTATTTGTCATCACCCAGGTTTTATTATTTTGGTTTGCTTTTAAATACCAGGAAAAAGATGATAAGAAAGCATTTTATTTTCCACACAATACAAAACTGGAGTTAATCTGGACAACTGTACCAGCGATCTTTTTAACAGTTTTGGTTGTTTTTGGATTAAAGGCATGGTTTAAAATTACAGGTGATGCACCTAAAGATGCAATTTTAGTAGAGGTAACAGGTCACCAATTTGCATGGGAATTCAGATATCCGGGAGCAGATAAAGTATTGGGTAAAAAGAATTATAAATTAGCAACTGCAAATAATAACCTGGGGGTTGATTTTGATGATCCGGCTAGTCTTGATGATATACATGTAAATACAACGCTTCATATCCCGGTTGGCGTACCCGTTAAAATGGTAATCAATTCCCAGGATGTAATACATGATGTTGGTCTTCCTCATTTCAGATTGAAAATGGATGCTGTACCTGGTATTCCTACAACACAATGGTTTACTCCAAAGATTACTACTGCAGATATGAAGAAAAAAACAGGAGATCCTGACTTCAATTTTGAAATCACATGCGATCAGTTATGCGGCCAAAGCCATTATGCTATGCGTGGTGTTATTATAGTAGAAACAATGGAAGAGTATAAAAAATATTTAGCTGAGCAAAAATCAGAATACTCTACCATTTTTCCTGATAAAGCTCCAAAGGTTGATTCAACAGCAAGTGTTCAAATTACACAGGTTCTACCTGTAAAAAAATAATTAAAAAGCCCCGATTTATAAGGGAAAAAAAAGAAAGAATATGAGTAGCGTAGCCACATTACAACATTCAGATGTTCACGGATCGCATGATGCACATCAGGAACATCACCATCACGAAACTTTTATATCGAAGTACGTATTTAGTCAGGATCATAAAATGATTGCCAAACAGTTTCTGGTAACAGGGATAATATGGGCCATCATTGGCGGTTTGTTCTCAGTAATATTCCGTTTACAACTAGGATATCCTGAATCAACCTTTCCTTGGCTGGAAGATTTACTAGGCCATTGGGCTGCAGGTGGTAAATTAAAGCCAGAATTTTATTACGCTTTAGTTACCATGCACGGAACAATTCTGGTGTTTTTTGTATTAACAGCAGGTTTAAGTGGAACTTTTGCAAATTTTTTAATTCCATTGCAAATTGGGGCAAGAGATATGGCATCTCCAATGCTGAATATGTTGAGCTATTGGTTTTTCTTTTTGGCTTCTATAATTATGTTCTGTTCTCTATTTGTGCAAACTGGCCCTGCAAGTGGCGGTTGGACAGTTTATCCGCCATTAAGTGCCCTCGGAGACGCATCTAGCGGAGCAAAAATTGGTATGGATTTGTGGCTGGTAAGTATGGCAATGTTTATTGTATCTTCATTATTAGGAGGCCTTAATTATATCACAACTATTTTAAGCATGCGTACGAAAGGTATGAGTATGACTCGTATGCCGCTTACTGTATGGGCCTTGCTTTTTACAGCCATATTAGGTGTGTTATCTTTTCCTGTATTACTATCAGGCGCTATTTTATTATTATTTGATAGAAACCTTGGAACGAGTTTCTTTTTAAGCGATATAGTTGTAGCAGGTAAAATATTACCAAATGAAGGTGGTAGTGCTATTTTATTTCAACATTTATTTTGGTTCTTGGGCCATCCTGAAGTATATATTATTGCACTTCCTGCAATGGGTATTAGTTCCGAAGTTATAAGTGTTAACAGCCGCAAGCCAATTTTTGGTTATATGGCTATGATAGGTTCATTATTCGCAATTTGCATACTTGCCTTTTTAGTTTGGGCGCATCATATGTTTGTAACAGGGTTAAACCCGTTCCTGGGTTCTGTGTTTGTGTTGCTTACTCTATTAATTGCGGTGCCATCAGCTATTAAAGTGTTTAACTGGTTAACCACTTTATGGAAAGGGAATATCCGTTTTACACCAGCTATGTTATTTTCTATAGGTTTTGTAAGTTTATTCATTAGTGGAGGGTTAACTGGTATTTTTCTTGGAAACTCTGCATTGGATCTTCATTTACACGATACGTATTTTGTGGTAGCTCACTTCCATATTGTAATGGGTGTGGCATCTATGTTTGGAATGTTTGCCGGCGTTTATCATTGGTTTCCTAAAATGTTTGGACGCTATTTGAATAACACTATGGCTTTCATACATTTTTGGGTTACAATTATCGGCGCTTATTTAATTTTCTGGCCAATGCACTACGAAGGTTTAGCCGGTATGCCTCGTCGCTATTATGATTTTTCAGGATGGAGTTCTTTCAAGCAATTTAACGGACTTAATTAGTTTATCAGTCTTGTTGCTATGATTGTTTTCGCTGTTCAGTTATTGTTTGTTTTTAACTTCTTCTACAGCATGTTTAAGGGTAGAAAAGTTACTAACCCGAATCCATGGGGAGCAAATACACTGGAGTGGACAACACCAATCAACCCCGGACACGGAAACTGGACAGGAGAGATACCGGAAGTATATCGTGGGGCTTATGATTATGCAAAGGATGGTAAAGAGTTTATACCACAAAATGTGCCTGTAGGAGAAGATGAATCGAAGCATTAAATGCTTTCCAAACCATTTATAAGGGGAGGCTAACTATTACGGAGATTAAAGCCAGGATTGAAAAGATTTTTTGAAATAAAAAATGCCAAAATCGAGTTCTTCCGATGCGTCGGAAGGTTGGGGAGAGGCCGTTTGAGGTATTATGAATGAGAATAAAACCATAACCAGCTCAACATCGTTTACAATGGTGAGCAAAGTGAAAGATTACTTTCAGTTAATCAAATTCACTTTAAGTTTTATGGTTGTGTTCAGTACGGTGGTTAGTTTTTTAATTGCACCTAATGAACAACACTATGTTAGAGAAAAAATAATATCAGTTCTTTTACTTTTTGTTGCAGGAATGTTAGTTACAGGTTCGGCAAATGCTATTAACCAGATTTTGGAGAAAGCTTCAGATGGATTAATGATGCGTACAGCTAAAAGACCCGTTGCCAGTGGAAGAATGAGCGTTAATGAAGCAGGAATATTTGCTTTTATTACCGGTGTTGGCGGTGTTTTTATAATGTGGAATTTTTTTAACACTGAAAGCGCATTAGTGAGTTTATTCAGCCTGTTTTTATACGGCTTTATTTACACACCGCTTAAGAAAGTTAATTCCATATCTGTATTGGTAGGGGCAATACCAGGAGCTTTACCTTGTTTAATTGGCTGGGTAGCGGCTTATGGTAACGATCCCATTAGCTGGACGGGTGCCTGGGTTTTATTTGGTATTCAGTTTATATGGCAGTTTCCCCATTTTTGGGCAATTGCCTGGTTGGCCCATAAAGACTATACAAATGCAGGCTTTAAATTATTGCCTGCAGATAAGGGGCCAACAAAGTTTACCGCAGTGCAAAGTATTATATACAGCACATTAATGATACCGGTAGGTTTGTTACCTTATTTAACAGGTATAAGCGGAATGACAAGTTTGTTTATTTTGTTGTTTTGTAATTTAGCAATGGTGTTGGTGAGTGTTATCTTATTTGTTCGCATGGATGCGAAAAGTGCAAGACGGGTAATGTTCAGTTCTTATTTTTATTTAATGATTGTTTTGCTGGCATTGTTTGCCGACAGAGTAATGTAATAATTTATATTTTAAATTCCCTTTTGGGATTAAGTGATATGAGTATAGTGGCAATGGAACAAAGAAAAAGAATTCATCCCCATAAATTTACCCTTTGGGTGGGCATCGGCAGTTTACTGATGATGTTTGCAGGGTTAACCAGTGCTTATATAGTTAAGCGTAATCTGGCCAATTGGCAAACGTTTGATTTGCCGCAGTTTTTTTGGTTCAGTACTGCTGCTATTTTAATAAGTAGTGTTACTATTTTTCTGGCGGAAAAGGCATTTAAAAGGCGGGAAATGAAAAAGTACCGAAGCCTGTTAATTACAACGCTGGTACTTGGAGTTCTTTTTATTATTTTTCAGTTGCTTGGGTTTCAACAGTTATACGCAAAGGAGATAACACTTACAAAAAACGTGTCTTATTCTTTTATGTATGTACTTGTTGGGTTACATGCTGCCCACGTAGTTGGTGGTTTAATTGCTTTGATTGTGTTGTTTTTAAAAGCATTTAGTAAAAAATCGAGAACATACGATAGCATACCGGTTGAACTGGTTGGTACATACTGGCACTTTGTTGATGTACTATGGATTTATTTATTGATATTTTTGATTTTAATCAGATAAAAAGGAAACTAAAATATTTTTTAATTTAAAAACTGCCTCATAGCAGTTCTCTCTCCTTTGGAGAGGAGTTGGGTAGAGGCCTTTAAACAAATATGTCAACAACAGCGATACCTGCAAATACCAAATGGTGGAATGGAGGAAGAAGTCCCTTCAATGTAAGCTATGGTAAAGTAATGATGTGGTACTTTTTAATGAGTGATGCATTCACTTTTGGTGCATTCCTTATCAGTTATGGTACCATTCGCTTTAGCGTAAATCATTGGGCAGATCCTAACCATGTGTTTAATGCATTCCCTTTTGCAGGTCATGCAAATTTGCCGTTGGCATTTGTAAGTTTAATGACGTTTATATTGATTGCCAGTTCTGTAACAATGGTTTTAGCTGTGCATGAGGGTCATAAAATGAACAGGAAGGGCGTAGAAAAATATATGATTCTTACAATCATTGGAGGTATAGCTTTTCTTAGCTGTCAGGCTTGGGAGTGGACGCATATGATTACCGGAGACCATGCTGTACTTGTTAACGGACAAATTGAACATTGGGGTACAACGGTAACAAGAAACCCTTGGGGTGTTGAAACTATGTACAATGGACAAATGGTGGCAACGCCAGGGCCAATTGCATTTGGTGGATATTTCTTTGGTATAACAGGCTTTCATGGTTTCCACGTTTTTAGTGGTGTAATAATAAATATCATTATGCTTATAAAAACCAGAATGGGACATTTTGATCAACGTGGCCATTACGAAATGATTGAAAAAGCAGGTTTGTACTGGCATTTTGTAGATTTAGTTTGGGTATTTGTATTCCTTTGCTTTTATCTTGTTTAAAATTTTAAAATAGAATTAATAAAAATATTATCATGAGTTCACACGCATCATCACCGGAAATTACACAAGCACCTGAACACGCATTAGGCACTGGGCGAATATGGAAAACATTTTGGGTATTATCAGCCTTAACCCTTGTTGAATTGGCGCTCGGTTATTTGTTATATTTCCAACATGGCAAATGGAGCTACGTTCCTGTTATTTCCACTAAATTATTAATTGCCGCATTAACACTTGCAAAAGCGTATTACATTGTTTCAATATTTATGCATTTGGGCGATGAAATAAGAAACATGATCATGACCATTGTAGTTCCACTTTTGCTTTTCGTTTGGTTTATTGTTGCTTTCCTTTGGGATGGTAATAGCTGGAAAACATTACGAAATACTAATGGACATAGCCATCCGGCTACACATACAGAACAGCAGCATTTACCTGCTGTGGAAAAAGACGCTGCTAAATAATTAATAGTGTTACACTTAAAAAATATTAACCATCCCAAATTTTTCGGGATGGTTATTTTGTTTTATGAATAAAATGATCTGCATTGGCGTAAATTTGCATCCACAAAACACATCAAATTTTCAGCATGTTAAAAAATTCTTCAGCCAATAGGTAAAGAAGATTCGGAAGGAGCTATGAATAAGAAAGCGATATTAGGTTTAATGCTTGCCTTGGTAATGCCATTTGGTGGTTACTTTGCTGTAAAGTATTTTAGCGAAAATGCCGTTCACATGCCTGCAAGATATTTTACACCAGATAGTGTTATTGTATCTGAAAAAAATGGCAAAACTACAACGGATACCATCTGGCACAAAGTAAAAAATATTGAGTTTACAAACCAATTGGGCAAAAAAGTTTCTTTAGATGATCTAAAGGGCAAAATACTGGTTATTGATTTCTTTTTTTCTCGCTGTCCCAGCATTTGTCCGGGTATGGCTCGCAGCATGAAAAGACTGCAGAATTCATTTGTAAAAAATGACAGCATTGTTCAATTCATTTCAATCTCTGTTGACCCCGAACACGACTCCGTACCTCAACTTCGTAAATTTGCCGACCGCTATAATGCCAACCACGATACCTGGTGGTTTGTTACCGGAGACAAAAAGGAGATTTATGATTTTGCATTAAACGAATTAAAGGCCGGGCTTGCTGATACAAATGTTGACAGTGCTTTTATACATACCGAAAACTTTTTTTTATTAGACACTAACCGCGTTGTGCGTGGTTGGTTTAATGGTTTCGATTCTGTTAAACAGGCGCAACTGGTAAATGATATTCCGCTATTAATGCTGGAAAAAGACAGATCCAAGCCTTCTGTTTTCAGGGAGTTTATTCCAATTCTGCCTATTATTTTTATTGCTATGGGTATTGTATTCATTGTGATACTTGTTCTAAATAGAAAAAAAAATAAACAGGAAAATTCATAATAATCTTATGTTACAACCTTCTCTTGTAAAAAATGATAAAAAAGCAAAGCTTTTAATTTATGCAGTTTCTTTTATAGTTTTTGCCGCCGTGGTGTTTTTAAGTAAATACAAATTACAAACCGATCTAGGTTTCGATGTTCATATTTTTGCGAAAATAAATGCCATCATCAATTCTCTGGTGGCAGTTCTATTGCTCGCAGGATTAGTTACAGCCAAGCAAAAAAAATACGGGTTGCATAAAAAAATAATGCTCGCCGCTATCTTTTTATCAGTTTTGTTTTTGCTCTCTTACATAGCTCACCACTTACTTGCAGGCGATACTAAATACGGTGATTTAAATCATGATGGTATTTTAAGCCTTGATGAAAAATCACTGGCAGGAAATTTAAGAATCGTCTATTATGTTATTCTGATTACACATATTCCGCTTGCTGCAATTATTCTTCCATTTATATTATTTACTGCCTACAGGGCTCTTATTGGCGAGTACGATAAGCATAAAAAATTAGTAAGAATTACCTGGCCCGTTTGGTTTTATGTGGCAATAACAGGTGTGGTTGTTTACTTGATGATAAGTCCGTACTATAATTAGTTTTATAAAATGAAGACATCTGTACTATCAAGCCTTTACATAATTCACAAGGCCATGCTTGCAGGTCAGGTAATATTCACAGCTATAATATTTTACCTGCTTTATAGTAAGAATATTCAGCCAGCTTTTGTAGATCAGGAAAAAACATTACAAGTTGTTTCATTACTGATTGCTTTTGTTGGCATATATGCAGGAGCAAAATTGTTTAACAGTAAAATGATGCAACTGCGTCAGGTTAGTGATGAGGACATACAAAAGAAGCTTACTAAATATCGTACAGCATTATTAATACTATGGATATTGATAGAAGTGCCTTGTTTGGTTGCGGGCATTTGTTTAATGTTGACAGGTAGTTATGCTTTTCTTGCGCTTGGCGTAGTAATTATATTATATTTTGCCTTGCAGGCGCCATCTAAAGCCAAAACTGCTCTGCACCTGGGAGTTAGCAATGATGAGTTAGAAGGACTATAATTCCTCCACAACGATCTTAAATGGAGTTAGGTGAATGATTTTTATCTTTACTGTATCTCCAATATTCACAGCTTCCCTAAAAGGCAACTTAACCTGTATTTTATCTTCTATTAAATTTAGATAAATACCATGTGGTGTAACTTTATAAACTTTAGCTTCAATTGGAGTTGCAGCCTTGTTTAATTTTACTGCCGTATAAAATTCGGGGATGTATTTATTGTTGTAAAGCTTCGCTGTAATTTTATCTTTTTTCGCTGTATTTTCCAGCGCAAAAGTTACCGCTTCATTTAGTTCTGCTTCTGTAGGTTTTATTTGCCAAGGCGATAACGGAACAGGAAAAAACAAATAACTGTCAATTTCTTTCACAAAATATTTATCGTCAACAACTTTCAGGTAACCAATGAAATTATTTTCGGTTGTGGATTTATTTATCAGCACATCCAAAGCTGTATTGTACAAGTATTCAATATTAGTTGCAATCATTCTATCGCCACGGCCAGATAGGCCAACAGTAAAATTGAGCGTATCACCTATATGAAATACACGTTTTTTCTTCAGCGACTTTTCATCAATATTTGCATTCACCACTTTTTTCTTACCATTAACTTCATACTCAATGATTATGTATTGTTTTTCGTGATTAACGAAAGAAACATTCCCTATAAGTAAAGTAT